>CAKTTT010000093.1 GCA_934615635.1 uncultured Eubacteriales bacterium
GTTCTGCTCCTGGGCGCCGCTGCGGCGGAGCACCGCCTTGACCCGGGCGATAACCTCCTTGGCCTCGAAGGGCTTCACCACGTAATCATCCGCTCCCAGCTCCAGTCCCAGCACCTTGTCGAACACCTCGCCCTTGGCTGTGAGCATGATGATGGGGCACTGGGATTTTTTGCGGATCTCCCGGCAAACCTGCCAGCCGTCCAGCTGGGGCATCATCACATCCAGCAGGATCAGGTCCGGCTTTTCCGTCTCGAACATCTCCAGGGCCCGGACGCCGTTGCCGGCGATAACCGGATCAAAGCCCTCTTTCTCCAGATAAAGCCGCAGCAGCTCGCAGATGTTGCTGTCGTCATCCACGACCATGATTTTACTTCCCGCCATAAGGCATCCTCCTTCAAAACGGATCGCATTATCTTAAGTTTACCAGATTTCGACGAATGTGTATGAACAGTATTTAAATGTTTTCATACGATTTTATGGCTTCAAGCAACCCCTCGGACGGAATTTGGGATTGAAAAATCCCGATAATATGGTATGCTAGAAAATATGCCGGCAGGCAGTCAAAAAACGCGGGAGGTTTTTTTATGCGAGCCGCTTCCACTCTTTGTAAAATTTTCATGTGGATCACCGCATTGGTGGCCGTCCTCTTTCAGTGCATGGCCATGTGGGGCATTCATATAAACAATTCCGGGCTGATTTCCCTGGGAAAGCCGGAGGACCAATATAATATGCTGCCCCTGATTCTCGCCACGGCGGGATTGGCGGCGGCCGTTGCCCTGTTCAGCTTTCTTCCCCGGCGGCTGCGCTTCATCGGTCTGATCCTGATGGGGATTGTGGCGGTGGTGTTCATTCCCCTGGCGCTGGACCTGAGCAGGCAGTTCCCGCCTTATGTTTCCTCCGGCGGGGAGGACCGGGGTCTGACCACCTGGAGCATGATCTATCGGCATATGCTGCCTGTGGCGACGGCGGCGTTGGCCCTGGCGGCCTGGATATGCGACAAGGCCTTCCACCGGCAGCTCCAGCTCCGGCTGCGGGAGGAAGCGAAAAAGGAGCATTTCGATCTCAGCGGCGGTCCGCTGTTCACCGATAAGGACAAGGACCTGGATAAAAAAGAGGCGGAAAAACCCCGCTCCGGCGGAAAAAGAGGCAAGGAGAAAAAGCCGCGCCGGAGGGAATGAGCGATTGGCGGAAAACGGTCTGTATGCGCGCATACAGACCGTTTTTTGTCCGGGGAAGAGCCGGCTCTCCTCCGCCATCGCTTCCCGCCCTTGACAGGGGGCCGCCGGACTTTTAAAATAAAGATATTACTTCTTATGAAAGGGTGCTTTGTCATGCCGATATCCGTTCTCGCCGCCGCCTGGGACCTTCCGGCCGCGTGGGATACCTTCGTCGCCAAGCTGCTGGCCTTCCTGCCCAATCTGCTGTCCGCCCTCCTCATCCTGCTGGTGGCTTTTCTTGTCACCAAGCTCCTGCCCAAGCCGGTCAACTCCCTGATGAAGCGCACCCGGCTGGATCAGGTGGCCGTCAAGTACCTGCACAGGGCCAACAAAATCGTGGTCTGGGCGCTGGCCATCGTCATGGCCATGGATAAGCTGGGCTTCCCCGTGGGGAGCCTGCTGGCGGTGCTGGCCGCCGTGGGCGCCGCCGTCGCCCTGGCGATCAAGGATAATCTCTCCAACCTGGCGTCCGGGCTGGTGCTGCTGTTCACCAAGCCCTTCAAGGCGGGGGATTTCATCGAGGTGGACGGCTCCTCCGGCACCATCCGGGAAATCGAGCTCATGCACACCTACCTGGACACGGTGGGCAACACCCGCCTGGCGATTCCCAACACCAAAATGATGACCGCCACCATCAACAACTATTCCGTATATGATACCCGGCGGCAGGATTTCGTCTTCTCCATCTCCTACGACGACGATCTCATCAAGGCCGAGGAGCTGCTGCGGGGCATGGTGGACCGGCATCCCATGGTGCTGCAGGATCCGCCGCCCATGGTGAAGGTGAAGGAGCACGCCGCCTCGTCCGTCAACCTGCTGGTGCGGGTCTGGTGCAAAAGCGAGGACTACTGGGATCTGCAGTTCGACCTGCTGGAGCAGGTGAAGCTGGCCTTTGACGAAAACGGCCTCTCCATCCCCTTCCAGCAGCTAGACGTCCATCTGCCGGCGCCCGCGAAAACCGAATAATCCCGCCCCTGTCGTGAAAGTCCGCCGTGAAAGCCCGTCACGGCGGCTTTTTTCCCCTCTGCGGGCGGGATGAGCGCAGCCTGCATAGAATCCCGGAGGAAGCCGGACCGATTCCCGGTCCTTTTTCCAATTTGCGCAAAGAGGGAAAAGATGATAAAATAAAGACAAGAGTACGCCTTCCCCGCAGGGGAGGCAGGAAAGGCAGGATGTTCATGAGCCGCGACACCTATGAATCGCCCCTTGCCTCCCGCTACGCCAGCCGGGAGATGCAGTATCTTTTTTCACCGGATAACAAATTCCGCACCTGGCGCAGGCTGTGGGTCGCCCTGGCCGAGGCGGAGCAGGAACTGGGCCTACCCATTACCGACGGGCAAATTGCCGAATTGAAGGCCCACATGGAGGATATCAACTACGAGGTGGCCGCCGCCCGGGAAAAGGAGGTCCGCCACGACGTGATGGCCCACGTCTACGCCTACGGGGTCCAGTGTCCCTCCGCCAAGGGGATCATCCACCTGGGAGCCACTAGCTGCTATGTGGGGGACAACACCGATCTGATCATTCTCTATGACGCCCTGCGGCTGATCCGCAAAAAGCTGGTGAGCGCCATTGCCTTGCTGGGGGATTTCGCTGACCGCTACAAGGCGCTGCCCACCCTGGCTTTCACCCATTTCCAGCCCGCCCAGCCCACCACCGTGGGCAAACGGGCCACCCTGTGGGCCCAGGAATTCCTGATGGATCTGGATGAGGTGGAATACCGGCTGGCCGGCGCACGGCTTTTGGGCTCCAAGGGCACCACCGGCACCCAGGCCAGCTTTTTGGAGCTGTTCGAGGGCGATCACGAGAAATGCCGGGCGCTGGATCGAAAGATCGCGGAGAAAATGGGCTATGCCGCCTGCTTCCCGGTTTCCGGCCAGACCTATCCCCGCAAGCTGGACGCCATGATCCTCTCCACCCTGTCCGGCATCGCCCAGAGCGCGGCCAAATTTTCCAACGATGTGCGGCTGCTCCAGCATCTCAAGGAGGTAGAGGAGCCCTTCGAGACGCATCAGATCGGTTCCTCCGCCATGGCCTACAAGCGCAATCCCATGCGCAGCGAACGGATCGCCTCCCTGGCCCGCTATGTGGTGGCCGACGCCCTCAACCCGGCCATGACCGCCTCCACCCAATGGCTGGAGCGGACGCTGGACGACAGCGCCAACAAGCGGATCAGCGTGGCGGAGGGCTTCCTGGCGGTGGACGCCATCCTCTCCCTAGTGATCAACGTGGCGGACGGTCTGGTGGTCAACACCGCGGTTATCGACCGGGACCTGCGCCGGGAGCTGCCCTTCATGGCGACGGAAAATATCATGATGGACGGGGTGAAGCGGGGCGGCGACCGGCAGGAGCTGCATGAGCGCATCCGCACCCATTCCATGGAGGCCGCCCGCCGGGTCAAGCAGGGGGACGGCGTCAACGATCTGATGGAGCGGATCGCGACGGATCCCGCCTTCGGCATGACCCTGCCGGAGCTGGAGGCGCTGCTGGAGCCCTCCCGCTATGTGGGCCGGGCCCCGGAGCAAACCGCCGAATTCCTGGAATCGGAAATCGCGCCGATGAAGGAGAAGTACCGGGAGGACTTGGGCGTCCAGGTGGAAATCAACGTCTGAGCAAGGAGGTATGCCGGCCCTTTTTTAAACGGGGCAAATCGCGTCTTTCGCTTTTTCCCGCCTATAGGGTAAATATCTCAAAATGGCGGAAACCCGGATATCATAAAAGGGAAGCGGACCTATTTGGGTTCGCTTCCCTTTTGCATCCGCTTATGTTTTGTTTATCCTTCTGAAAGCCAGCGGCGCCTTTCCATAATGCTGGTGGAAGAGATGAGAAAAATAGTCGGTATGATAGTATCCTACTGTCATAGCGATGGTTTTTACAGAAAGATTGGTGGTGCAGAGCAGCTCCTCCGCTCTGTTCAATCGGGCTTCGCGGATCTCCGACGCTATTCCATGGCCGCGAACAGCCGAAAACAGATGCTGCAGATAGGACAGGCTCACATGACAGGCATCGGACACATCCTCAGCGCGGATATCATCGGCAAGATTCCGATGGATAAAATCCAGCGCCGCGGTAAGGTAGGCTTTTTGCTGTTCGCCCACCCCGACAGTTTTGAGATAGCTTTCGATATGCGGCAGCTTCGTGACATAACCTGTCAGCAATGCAGCCGCCGCCCGAAGATACCCGTTCAAGCGGTCAAGCTCCGGCTCCACCGCTCCCCGCAGCGATTCCTCGCGCAGCCTGTGGAAATTCTCCGTCGTCATATCGATTCGCTTAGCCAATATATCCGCGGTTCTATCCTTGAGCTTACCGGTAAATCCCGTTGCCGAAAGGGTCATCAGGTGAGTCGCACCGATCACAATCGGGACCGCAAACTCCGTCACCCCGCAGTAGCAGGTGACGGCGCCGCCGTTTTTGGCAACAATCCGCCGATTAAACAGCTTTTTTAGGTAAACGCACCGATTCCATAGGCATCGGTTCCCCTTGATCCGCATACAATAAGGGTTTGTGTGGTATTTGTTATAGAAGGAGAGCCCGGAAAGGGTCGTGCTTTTCAGCAGGTGGTAAGGGTCGTCGATCAGAATATCCCAACCGGTGTCCCTTTCCATGCATTGGAGATAGGCCGCGATGATTTTATCCATATAGCATCCCTTCCGCGGAACAGAGCATAAATTTAAAGATTTTAAATAAGTATAGCGTTATAATGGCATTGTATCAAGGCTTTGTTGATCATCTTTTCAAATTTGTGCAGGAGGCGGCATATGGAGACCATTTGGATTGACGCGGCGGAATTTGACATCCCCGGGCAATGGAAGCTGGAAACCCAGTTTGTTCGAGAAATGGGACAAGGTTATCTTCTGGCATGTGAAACGCCGGGTGTTCCGGTGAAGGATGCCATTACCAGCTTTAAAATCGGGGAATCGGGATATTACCGGGTGTTTGTCCGTACCAAAAATTGGCATCTGCCTGAATCCCCCGGACAATTTCAAATCGGGATTGACGATATGCGGCTGGAAAACATCTGTGGCACCATGAGAACCACCAAATGGCATTGGGAGATCGCCGGGGATATCCCCCTGAAAAAGGGCTGTCACCGGCTTTCCCTGATAGATCTTACCGGATGGCTTTCCCGCTGCGCCGCCGTGATTATCACCAACGATTTTGATTTTACCCCTTCTCCCGAAAAGGAAATCCTGCTTAAACAGAGGCAACAAATCAAGGGACTTAGGGAAGAGGTCATCGATAAAGGCGAATGGGATTTCGTCGTAGTGGGGGCCGGTCCCGGCGGGGTGGCGGCAGCAATCAGCGCCGCGCGTCATGGGATGAAAACCGCCTTGATCTGCGGCCGCCCCTTTGTGGGCGGCAATGCCAGCAACGAGGGAACCATCGGCCTGGATGGCGCGGGCGCGCACCATGACGGTTGGCAGGAAACCGGTATTCCGGACGAAATCAAGGCCCTGCGTCGAAACAGGGGTGCCGGTTGGCAGGAGGCCATGGAAATTCTTCTTGCCGGTGAGTCGCTGATTTCGGTTTTTCAAAATGAACTCTGCATTTCCGCTCAAACAGAAAAGGGAATAATCCACAGCATCCTTTGCACCGACTGTCTGACCTTGGAAAAGCACCGGTTTAAGGCGCCGCTTTTTGCGGATTGCAGCGGCGATGGATGGCTGGCCTATTATGCGGGCGCGGCCTACCATGTGGGACGCGAGGCACAGCATGAATTTCAAGAGGATCTAGCCCCCTTGTCGCCCGATACGCTAACCATGAGCGGCTGTCTCTGCGGCCGCAACGACGAGGGCCAACAAATGCTTGCCTTTTGGGCGGAGGATATGGGAGAACCGGTGGAATTTGCAGCGCCATCCTGGGCCATCAAGCTGCCGCAGGGAGATGCGCTTCATCGCGAACCCACCAGCTTTCACTCGGCGCAATGGTGGATGGAAAATCGCAATGATTACGACGATTTATGGGATGAGGAATTCGTGCGGGACGAGTTGGTGCGTCTTGCCGTGGGATACTTTGATTGGCTGAAAAACTCCTTTACCGGCAGGGAAGCCACCGTCAACTACCGTCTTATAAAGCTTCCCCTTCACAACTCCAAGCGGGAAAATCGCCGGATCGTCGGCGATTATATGTTAACCGAAAAGGATTATCGGGAGGGCGTCACCCATCCCGATACCGTCACCTATACAGGATGGACGCTGGATGTCCACCATCCTCTGGGAATGTTTTCCGGAAGCGAAGGCCCCTACCTCCATGACAAGGAAATCCCAATCACTTCCGTTCCCTACAGATGCCTTTATTCCAAGAATATAAACAATCTGTTTATGGCTTCGCGCTGTTCCTCGGTCACTCACGTTGCTCTGGGCTCAACACGGGTGGAAGCCACCATCGCAACCATGGGACAGGCTGTTGGCGTGGCGGCGGGAATCTGCAAAAGGTACGGCGTGTTGCCGCGGGCTGTATATGAAACGCATATCCAAGAACTTCAGCAGACTTTGCTGCGTGATGACCAAACCATTCCCGGCATTAAAAATGAGGATCCCGACGACCTGGCCCTGGCCGCCGACATCGTCGCTTCCTCCACCATGCCGCGGAATAAACAACCCGAAAACGCGCATTATGCCGCTGAAAACCTTCATAACGGCGTATTTCGTCCGGATGCTGCCGGCAGTAACGCCTGGGCTTCCGATCCCGGTGACGGACTCCCCCAAAGCGTTACAGTGAAGTTCAAAAGCCCTCAAAAAGTTCGGTCGGTCCAAATCACCGCCGATACCGACCTGATCAATCCGAGATTCAACTACCAGCCGCGGGATCCGGATAAAACGCTGCCCCAGGACGTGACGGTAGACGTGCTGCAAAAGGGGAAATGGATTCCCGTGGCGCAAAAGGCAGGGAATGTTTTCCGCCAGATAAGGGTGACTTTTCCGGAAATCACCGCCGACCAAGTGCGTGTAAATATTTTGAAAGCACAGGATGCAGACTACACGGTTTTAAGTGAGATCCGGGTCTATTAAAAATGACAGCACCATGGAATAGCCTATAAAAGGCGGGCTTCAAAAGAAAGTCCCGTTTTGACGGCAAAAAACGCACCCACTTTTGTGGGTGCGTTTTCCTTCTGCTTCGGGGTTGGAAAAATCAGCGTTTGCTGAACTGGGGAGCGCGGCGAGCGCCCTTCAGACCGTACTTCTTGCGTTCCTTCATTCTCGGATCGCGGGTCAGGAAGCCCGCTTTCTTCAGTTGAGGACGCAGCTCCTCGCTGTTATACTGCAGCAGGGCGCGAGCGATGCCGTGACGGATGGCACCGGCCTGGCCGGTGACGCCGCCGCCGGCAACCCGGCATTCCACATCGAACTTTTCAGCGGTGCCGGTGAGGGTCAGAGGCTGCCGGACGATCAGCTTCAAAGTTTCCAGGCCGAAATACTCGTCGATATCCCGGTCGTTGATCTTCACGCTGCCGGTACCGGCGTACAGACGAACCCGGGCGACCGATTTCTTGCGGCGGCCGGTCCCATAAAAATAGGGTCTCTTATTATAATCCATCTTAGGTTAGCCTCCTTCCTTACAGCTCGATTTTTTCAGGCTTCTGCGCAACCTGGGCGTACTCCGTCCCCGCGTAAACGCGCAGGCGGGTGCGGGCGGCGCGGCCGATGGTATTGTTGGGGATCATACCGTTCACGGCCAGCTCCATCGCCTTTTCGGGGCGCTGGGCCATCAGAGTGGCGTACTTGGTTTCCTTGAGTCCGCCGATCCAGCCGGTGTGGCGCTGCCATTTCTTCTGCTCCAGCTTGTTGCCGGTGAGAACCGCCTTGGCACAGTTGATGATGATAACATGATCGCCGCAATCCACGTGGGGGGTGTAATCCACCTTGTGCTTGCCGCGCAGCAGCACGGCCGCCTGGGCGGCCACCCGGCCAAGGGATTTACCGGCGGCATCGAGGATATACCACTTGCGGTCGACCTGACCGGCTTTCGCCATGTATGTGGACATCGCTAATACCTCCTATAACCATACTTATTCGTTCTTTTTTCAGACGCGTGTATGATGATAACACAACCAAATGCCGGTGTCAAGGGGATTATTCCGATTTTTTTAATTTACAGCCCCCGCACGCTGGTTTTCTCTCCTGTTTGCGCCTATTTGCTCGTTATCTTGCGGATCATTTTCGTCTTTGCCTCTTGGCAGGACGGCCCCTTCGAGGTATACTAAAGCGAGAGAATCCGCCGACGGAGCCGGCTTTTTCCGGTCTGTTGCGCACCGGCGGTAGGAAGACCGGGGACTATAAAAGGAGGGATGCGCCTTGGCCGATCGGGAGCAACAGCTATTGGGGCCGCTGCGCGCGGCCGTGCAGCGGTACGGCATGATTGGGGAAAAGGATCGGGTCGCGGTGGGGGTGTCCGGCGGCAAGGACAGCCTGACCCTGCTGGTTCTCCTGGCCAAACTGCGCCGCTTTTACCCCCTCCCCTTCACCCTCACGGCCATCACCCTGGATCCCTGCTTCGGCGGGGAGGAGACGGATTTCGGGCCGGTGGAGGCGCTCTGCCGGGAGCTGGAGGTGCCCTATCATCTCCGGCGCACCCGGCTGTGGGAGGTGGTGTTCCAGGAGCGGCGGGAGACCAACCCCTGCAGCCTCTGCGCTCGGATGCGCCGGGGCGCCCTTCACCGGGCCGCCCAGGAGTACGGATGCAACGTGGTGGCTCTGGGCCACCATCAAAACGACGCAGCCGAAACCTTCCTGATGAATCTTCTGGAAGGCGGAACGCTGGACTGCTTCTCCCCCAAAAGCTATCTGGACCGGCGGCAGCTCACCCTGATC
>CAKTTT010000094.1 GCA_934615635.1 uncultured Eubacteriales bacterium
ATCCCCCTCCGCTTCTTTCCTTTCCTCCGACTTTTGTTTTGGGCTTCTCACTGCAATTTCTTTTTACCGCTTTTTTCATACTTCTTGTTATCCTGTATTCTACTCTTCTGGGCCGCCTCCCCCCTTTATCTCCCTAGGCGTCCCTGAACCCCTCGCCTTGCCAGCGGTTTTCGCTTTACAAAAAGTGGGCAGACACCAACGTGTCTGCCCACTTTTTACCACTTCCGCCTAAAAACACTGCTGCTTTCAGCCTGCCCGGCGAGTCTCTCCTGTTGTTTCCTCGCTCAATCCGTCCGTTTTTCGACGGGCGGAATGAGCCCTCTGCCACAGCAACATAAGCCGCCGGCTTGACAAAGGCTGATGCCGGCGGAGCGGCGGCCTACCCTTTCCGAACTTACGCTCCCGCTGCCCCGCCGGGAGACATCTGCGGCGCCTGCTCCACTCCTGTCGTCAGCAGACGATTTTCCAGCTCTTCCGGCGGCATGGGCTTGGCAAAATAAAAGCCCTGGGCGATATCGCATCCGCACGCACGCAGAAAGGCGACTTGTTCATCGGTTTCCACCCCCTCGGACACGGTGGTGATCCCCAGATCCTCCGCCAGACGGATGACATGGCGAACAATGGTGTCCCGCCGCGCTTCGTCCTTGGCGGAGGAGAGGAATACCCGGTCCAGCTTCAGCTCATCCACAGGGATATCCTTGAGTACGTTGAGGGAAGAGTACCCGGAGCCGAAATCATCCATGGATATCCGGAACCCCTGCCCATGTAGGCGAGAAACCACCCTTTTAAACGCCTCCAGGTTCTCCATAGCGATGCTTTCGGTGATTTCCAAAACAATCAGCGCCGGGGAGATTCCATGTCTTTCCAAGGTCTGCTCCAGTGTGCGGACATAGTCCGGCTGATACAGCAGGCGGCGGGATTGGTTGACCGATACCGGCGTCACCGCCATCCCGGCATCCAGCCAGCTCCGCAGGCGGCGGCAAACCTCATCCAGCACATACTGATCCAGTCGGAGAATAAAGCCGTTCTGCTCAAAAACCGGAATGAATTCGTTCGGCGAGATCTGCCCGCCCTCCGCATTTCTCCATCGGGTCAGCGCCTCCGCGCCGGCGATCCTGCCGCTCTCCAGCGAAAATTTCGGCTGGAAATGCACCTGAAACTCCTGCCGCTCCAACGCTTCCTCCATGTGATTCTCGATATATTTTTTCCGGTTGACCCAGGCGGACAGCTCATCGTCAAAAAAGGCATACCTCTGTCCCGGCTGCTCCTTGGCCCTCTGCAACGCCATAAACGCCCGATCCAGCCGAAGATCCAGCTCTTCTCCCTGCTCTTCCGGAGAGATCACCTTGATTCCGCAGCGGCAAACCACCCCGCTTTTCTGCCCCTCTTTCAGAGAATACTCATCCACCGCCCGCATGATCCGGCCGACCCTTTCCACCGCCCCCTGTTCGTCCTCATACAACAGCAGGGCGCCAAAGCGGTCCGCATTGCCGCGGTAAAAAGCCTCGTTTTCTCCCACCTGCCGCTCCAGCACCTGCTTGATATGCCGGAGTACCAGGTCCCCCTTTTCAAAACCGTATATTTCGTTAATAAACTTGAAATTCCGGATATCCAGCGCCACCAGCATATACCGCCGATTCGTCTGCCGCAGCAGCTTTCCGGCTTCCTGGATAAATTTGTTTTTGTTATAGGCCCCGGTCAGCGTATCATAATAAGCCATGCGCAGAATGGAGTTCCGGCTGCGCTGCATGGTTTTGTAATTGTAAAACAGCAGGAGGAGAAACAGCCCCACCGTCAGCAGAAAGACGATGATGGACAGCCGCACCACCTGAATAAAGCCGCTGTTGACCTGAGACTTGGGTATCACGCTTACCACATACCAGTCCTTAACTCCTGCCTGAACATAACTGGCCCAGTAAGCGATGCCCTCGGTGGAATCAAAGGAAAAGTAGCCGGTCTCGCCCTTGAGCAGATCCTGCTTCAGTCGCTGCTCGTCCGCATCGCCGGCAAACGACAGCTCGTAAATACTCCGCATTGCCGGGTCTGCATCCGGGTGAGCGGCGGGCATCACCAGCTCCCCGTCGCCGGTTATGATATAAACGAAGCCGCTGCTGTCGTTCAGGAAGCCGTTCATACTGTCGCACAAGGCGGATATGTTGTTTACCGCGCACAAGGCGCCCACCACCCGCCCCTCCCGGCGGATGGGCACACCATAGCAGTTTCCCCATTCGCCGTCCAGCCGGTCCTCCAGCGCATCGGACACATAGGCCTCGCCGGCCAACGCTTTTTGGATATACGGCCGGTCGTGGAGATCCACCCCGACATATTGCTTTCCGCTGATATCCACGATATAACCCATGCCCTGCATATCCACATAGCCCATACGGATAAAGGCGTTCTGATCGTTGATTTCCTCCAGCGTTTCCAGCAGGGTCTCCACATCCGTTTCCGGCTGCCGGCCGATCACAACGGCCAGAGCCTCCAGGGTCTGGAAGTCCCCTTCCACCTGTTTGGCGACCGTGTTCCTGCTCTGTACCGCCACATGGGAAAGATACCTGGCGGTCTGCAGGTTCTGCTTGTCCAGCATGAGCGCAATGTAATAGGCCCCAAATGCCAGCAGCGCGGCCAAAATAATCCCCATGACCCCCACGGACCACCAGAACTGCCTTTTAACCCGTTCCACCCTTTCACCTCCCGATCCCGATTTGAAAGCGATACAACGCTATTTTACCTTATATTACCAGCCCCTTCAACCTTTTTTTCATGGTTCCGACAACCCGCGACCCTTCTCCTCTCCCCGCCGGGATTGTGGAAAATCCCCCTTGACAGGCCGCCCTTCCCATGCTATACTAGACCTCGCATTCCAGCGGAAGGATGCTGTCCCGCGGCTTTAGCTCATCTGGTAGAGCGCCACCTTGCCAAGGTGGAGGTAGCGAGTTCGAGCCTCGTAAGCCGCTCCATTCAAAATCCCCAGCCTTTCGGCTGGGGATTTTTCATACCGCTCCGGTCATTCCTCCTCTGCGCCCAAAGTCCCGCGGGGCTTGGCGGTGTTCACTTGTAAACGCCCTCCCGGCGCTCACGCTCGCCGCCGCTTTTCGCAGGCGTGCGGGTGTTCCATTCATCTTCGAAAAAAACGCTTCCGGGTGTATTTTGCCCATCCTGACAATAAGTGGCCGGAAATGCAGGTGAATTTCCGGCCACTTCTTTTTGCCATGGAAGCCTCTGTCCATGCCGGAAGAGGCCCCAAATAAACATATAGAGCGAAGCGAGACACCAACAAAAAGCCCTGGAGCAGAAAGACCAGCGGTAGATGCTGTGTGCAGTTTATAGGCGGTAGGGCAGGCGATGCAAGGGAAATCCGTTTTCCTGCGTTCTGAGCCGCCCGCCGGTATCCGCCCCTTTTCGCGCCGGCTCATGCTCCGGTTCATGCTCCCGCTGTGCCGCGGGCTGTGACTAATTTATCTTCGGAGAGAAGCTTCCCGGTTTGATCCCCCTGACACAGGCTTCCCCCCAAGCCTCCCTCTCATATGAACCCCTGCACAGGCGGTTTTCCATCACCATCTCCCGCCGGCGGTGCGGCCAACGCGGCGCCTATCCCTGCCCTTCCGGAGCCGGGGCGCCCTTCTTTGCCGTCCGCGGCCCATGACTTTTGTTACGCAGATCCGCCGCCCGACCCCGCCGTTATACCCGATAAACCAAAAACGGCGCCACGCTGTCTTGGGCGTGGCGCCGCGCGTTTGCCAATACGCTTGCCGGCTAAAGATCTCCCTTCGGAGAATCAAGCCTTCAGCAGACCCTCCAGACGGACGGCAATGGCATCCAGGAAACCGAAGGTATCCACCTGGGTTTTATCCGGCAGTTCGGACAGGGCGGCCAGATCCTTGGTCATGACGCCCCCCTCGATGGTCTCCACCGTGGCCCGCTCCAAAGCGTCGGCAAAGGCGGCCAGATCGGCCAGCCCGTCCAGCTCTGCCCGCTTGCGCAGGGCGCCCGACCAGGCGAAAATGGTGGCCACGGCGTTGGTGGAGGTGGCTTCTCCCTTCAGGTGACGGTAATAATGGCGGGTAACGGTGCCGTGGGCGGCCTCGTACTCATATTTCCCATCGGGGGAAACCAGCACACTGGTCATCATGGCCAGAGAACCGAAAGCGGTGGCGACCATGTCGCTCATCACGTCGCCGTCATAGTTCTTGCACGCCCATATGAAGCCGCCTTCCGACCGGATGACCCGGGCCACGGCGTCGTCGATCAGGGTGTAGAAATAGGTGATGCCCGCCTGCTCGAACCGCTCCTTATACTCCTTTTCGAACAGCTCGGCGAAAATATCCTTGAACCGGTGGTCATAGGTTTTGGAAATGGTGTCCTTGGTGGAGAACCACAGATCCTGCTTCACATCCAGCGCATACTGGAAGCAGGAGCGGGCGAAGCTCTCGATGGAGGCGTCGGTGTTGTGCATCCCCATCACCACGCCGGGACCCTGGAAGGTATGAATCGGCCGACGGGTCTCCCCGCCGTCGGCGGCGGTGACCACCAGCTCCGCCTTGCCGGGGCCGTCCACATACAGCTCGGTATTTTTATAGATATCGCCATAAGCATGACGGGCGATGGTAATGGGCTTTTTCCAGGAGGAGACAATGGGGGAAACCCCCTTCACCACCACCGGGGCGCGGAAAACCGTGCCGTCGAGCAGGGCGCGGATGGTGCCGTTGGGGCTTTTCCACATCTCCTTGAGATGATATTCCTCCACCCGCTGGGCGTTGGGGGTGATGGTGGCGCATTTCACGCCCACCCCCAGTTTTTTAATGGCCTCGGCCGCATCCACCGTTACCCGGTCGTCGGTTTCATCCCGATGAGGCAGTCCCAAGTCATAGTAATCGGTTTTCAGCTCCACAAAGGGCAGCAGCAGCTTCTCCTTGATCGCCTGCCAGATGACCCGGGTCATCTCGTCGCCGTCCATCTCCACCAGCGGGGTGCGCATCTCGATCTTTTTCATAATCCACCAGCCTTCCCGCGCCGCCGGCAAAAGCGGCGCATGTAAAAGCGCGGCGCGGCGCTTAGCCGCGAACGCTATTTGCCGCTATTATAGCATAAAGGGCGGCATCCGCGCAAGGCGGCGGGGGAAAAGATTCCCTTCGGCCGCCCCCATTCCTGGAAGGCCATCCCGGCGGGCTTGGCACGCCTCCTGGAAAACAGCGCCTACGCGGCGGAGCCAGGCCGCCGCCCATCTCCGCGGGGGAGAGGCAGCAGGCGTATTCCGCCCTTCCCACCCCTGCGGCGGGAAGGGCAGCGGGCGTTCCCGCCGGGGACACACGCGAAAAGGGGGAGCCTTCCTATGGTGGATAGCCTTCCGGAAGGCGGCTCGCCGCGCTTTGTATTCTCCGCTGCGTCCGTACCGTATGAGGGGGCTTCCTCTTTTCTCCTGGATTTCCTCCCGGGGCCGCCAGACTGTGGCGGGCCGCCCATTTGCTCAAAGAATTCCCGTTTTCAAAAGCCGTCTTCCTTCTTGTTCCCGTTACGCGCGCTCCTCCGCCAATGCAAGATCTTTTAAAGCCTCCTATCGGGTCATATCTTTTATACAGCGTTTCCCTCCCCGCACAGCGGCCGCGCCTTGTTTCAGTCCAGCTCCCCGGGCTCCATCCCGAACAGCCGCGCCGCAGACGGAGAAGCAGCGCCGCGGCCGCAGCCAAGCCTGATAAGAGCCTTTCTGTCAAACCGCTTGCTGCCTGCGCCGACGGCCCCGCTGCGTTGGCCGCTCCTTAAACGCCGGAGTCTCCCCGCAATATCGCCAAGGTATGCCACGGCGATCCATCAGAGTGAGCGCCTCTTGCCTGTCGGCTGCCGGCGGGTAAAATCTTCCGGCGCTCAACCTTCGACCTTTCCCGCCCGTCGGAAATCCACCGGAGCGCCGTAGGCGCCGCCGCCGAAGGGCCGGATGATCAAGCCGCTGACCGCGGCCGGGATCCCGATGCTTCGGCGCTGGAAGGTCAGGGGAATGGAGGGACAGAGCTCCACCAACTTTTCCTCCAGCCGGTCCAGCTCCTCCCGCCCGGCGGCTCCCGCCTGCAGCTCGGCATACAGCGCGTCGTAGCCCGCATCCCCGAAGCGCGCCCAATTTCCTTTGGAGGCGTGGCTGACATACATCCCCAAGGCGTCCATGGCGGTCAGACCCGGCGCCGTGGAGGGGCATATGGCCGCCTGATAATTGCCCACCGATACCCGCGCCGTCAGTTGGGAGGGGGAAAGCGGCTCCAGCTCGGCATAAATATCCAGATTCTTCTGCCAGGACTGAATCACGTACAACGCCACCCGCTGGCTATAGGCATCGTCGGCGCAGAGCACGGTGAGCCGCGGCATGGCGGTCAGCGCCTTTTCCGCCAGACCGTCGGCCAGCGCCTGGGCGGCCGCCGTCCTGTCGGTGGAAAAAATGCGAGCGTTATCGCCGGTACGGTATTTTTCGCCGCTCCCCACCACCGCATCCGGGGCGATATACCCTTCCGCCGGGACATGAACGGCCGATTTCGCCTGCTTCATCACCGCATCCCATTCCAGCGCATCCCGCAGGGCGGTGCGCACCTTGGCGGAGGAAAGGGCCGAAACCCCATTGTTCAGCCAGAGCATTTGGATGGTGTCCTCCAGCTCCACCACCCGCATACCCGCGTCGGCGGCCTCCTTCGCCTGCTCTGGCGACAGCTCGGCGGCATCCAGCGTCCCCGCCTTCAGCGCCGCCAGGGGATCCTCCGGTTCCCCTATGATATACCGCACCACGGCGGGATAAACGTCCCCCTGATCGTGATAGCCTTCCGCCTTTGTCAGACGCAGCGATTCGCCATGGCTCCAATTGGATAGGGTAAAGGGGCCGTTGGTCACCAGATATTTCGTTTCCAGCCCATACCGTCCGCCGGTTTCCTCAAAAAAACGACGATGGCAGGGGAAAAAGGGGGTTCCCGCCACCTTTTCCGGAAAGCTTTCATCCGGCTCGGTCAGGGTAACGGCGAGGGTGGAGGCATCCACCGCCCGAACCCCCAGCTCCTCCGGCGGAAGTTCGCCGGCCATGACCGCCGCCGCCCCTTGTATCCCGGACAGCCGGGAGGCGAGGCCGGATCCGGTGGCGGGGGATACCGTCCGCTGCATCCCGAAAACAAAATCGTCCGCCGTGACGGGATCGCCATTGCTCCACTTGGACGGGCGCAGACGAAAGGTGTAGGTCAACCCATCCTCCGAAACCGTCCATTCCGCCGCCGCGGCCACTGCCTTTCCCTTTTCATCCAACCGGGTCAGCCCCTCGAACAGGGCGGACACCACCGCCACCGAGGCGGCGTCCTCCGCCACCTGGGGATCCAACTGCCGGGGTTCTGCCGACAGGGAAAAGCGGAAGCTCTTCCCCATGGGCGTATCCTTTTGGCAGCCGGCGAGGGAAAGAAGAAGCAGCAGCGCCAGGAGCCAGGCGGCGCCCCGCCGGCAGAGGCTAACGGCTGCCATGACAGCCGCAGCCGCAGCTTCCGGCGTGAGGACAGCCTTGGCCGCTCTCACGATTCAACTGCACATGGGCGCTGCCGGCCTGATAATCGGTCACGCAGTCTTGGGAGCCGCAGGCGGGACAAGCGATGCGCCGCTCCTCCTTCTCCTTCATGGAAGCCATTTGCTCGAAGCGGTTGCCGCATTCCCGGCAAAGCAGGGTATAAAGAGGCAATCGGAATCATCCTTTCCGTTTTGATCGTCATAAAGGGCGGCAGCCACGAGGCTGCCGCCCTTTATTATACCAAGCCGCGGCCCTCTTGTCCACGCCGCGGGGGAGGATAATTCTGAAGAAATCGTGAATCTTAAGGGGAGAAGCCCTGCATCGGTCTCCGGCCTCTCCGGCCAAGAGCCTCTTCTCCGCCGTCTTTAAATTTGCTGGATCTTCCGAATACAGGTAAAGCAGAGATAGCCATCCTCAAAGCTCATCAGCTCCTTGCCGCTCCCGCAAATGCGGCATCGCTTGGCGCCGTTTTCCAGCACCACCCGGTTTCCCTCCAGTTCCAGGATCACATCCGCGTTGGGCTGCAGCCCCAATGTTTCCCGGATGGAGGCCGGGATCACCAAACGCCCCATTTCATCCATCTTCTTGACGATTCTCATCCTGCTCCGTCCTTTCCGTCATTCGCCTGTCCGTGCCGCAAAACCCTTTCCATGGCGGGACTCATCCGCTGGAAAAAGCCTCTCTATAAAAAGACCTTTCCTTTACTCCATTTTGACGAGAACCGCAGACAATAGGGTGTTTTCTATTTTCAATTCTCCGTATCATACTTATTATAAAGCACATTATAAGCATTGTAAATGATTATTTATGGTCTAACAGTCTATAAAATTACTTGTTAAATCATTGTACAATAAAGAAAGGGGTGAGCGAATGAAACTCGAGTACAAATCGTACTATAAAAAGCTGGGGCTCAACATCGCCTATTACCGCAAGTCCAACGGCTTCACCCAGGAGGTGCTGGCGGAAAAAATCGGCATAGACCAGACCCACATGAGTAAAATTGAGGTAGCCAGCGTGGGCGTATCCCTCGATGTTCTCTTCGCCATTGCCCAGGCCCTGCACGTGGCCCCCTACAAACTGCTGGACTTCCGGGAATAACGGCGGCTGGGAACGGGCAGCAGGGATATGAGCGCACGAAAGGCGGGCAGGCGCTCTCCTTTAAGGATAAAGTGATAAAATGGATTTCTATAGCGAATACAATAAGGGAAGGCGGGATGTAGGATCCCGCCTTCCCTTATTGTATTCGCTGCAAAACGGAGATACGCCGAAAAAGGGCTGCGTGGGGAAGAAATGGCTTGCCGCCGCAGAGGAAATTTTCCGCTAAGGACGGCCGAATAACGGCCGCCCCTTTACAGGCGGCGGAAGCGGCTT
>CAKTTT010000095.1 GCA_934615635.1 uncultured Eubacteriales bacterium
GTTTATGGTTAAATCACTATATTTTACCCGCTGACAGCGATTGACAAACCCGGAACCCCTGTGGTATTTTGAGTTAAACAGAAAGGAGATTCAGAGAATATGATGAAAAATAAAATTTTTAGAATTTTACTTTTTCCGCTATCGGCTTGTCTGGCTGTTTCCTTTTCCGGCTGCAGCCAAACGCCGGGCGAATCCTCTGCATCCAACAAGGGGGAATCCAGTATGAGCGGCACACCGAACAGCACGACATCCAGCTCGTCCACCGTTTCCGGCGGAAATTATGAAAACATCTTTACCGGCGATTCGGCCAAGCCCAATTTCACGCAGGATGAGATCAACGAACAGATAAAAGCCGGCCAGCAGCTTTTGCAGGAAATCCGGGCGGCGGCCAAGGACCTTAATCAGAGCGAGTACGTCATCCCCCCCGGCCATTATGGCTTCAACACAACGGCTATGGATGTCAACGGGGTAAAGTCCGGCTTCGTTCTGAAAGGAATCGAACGCCCGGACGATAATCCCTTCACCATCAAGGCGGACGGGGTCACCTTCTGGTTCAAGCTTTCCGGTCTCCCCTGCGCCAACGTCACCCGTGCTTTCCACATCGTGGACTGCGCCAACATCATCGTCGACGGCTTGACGCTAGACGCCTATACCGCCAACACCATGGAGGGCAAGCTGACCCAGATCGATAAGGCCAATAACCGGATCGAGATCGAGCTGTATCCCGGAACCCTGGACGACGAGGCAAGCTTCAGCAAGATCTCCACCGGCACGGAAAACCGCATTGTCACCCAGAAAGCCAACGGCGACGCCATGCCCGCCTTGTATAACATCGACAACGGCTGGGGCCCCGGCTCCCTTAAATTCTCCAAGGTAGAAAAGAGTGGAGACAACAAGGTGTGGATCACCTTTGAAACGAAAACACTGCTGAACACTATTTTCAAGGAGTCCTGGCAGGAGGCCTACGGTGCCGCCGGCACCTTGGAAATCGGCGACCGGATTTGTATGCTCTACGGCACTTGTATGGCCATCGCCCTCGACAACTGCAAGCAGATCACCATCCAGAACGTCAACAGCTACATCGGCAAGGGCAGCTTTTGGGAAAACGGCGGCTACGGCAACCACAAGTGGATCAACTGCCACTTCTCTCCCCGCCCCGGCACCAATCGGATACTGGGTCACGAGGGCAACATGTCCCAGGGCCTCCGGGTTGGTTCCACCTTCGATAATGTGTACATCGGCCTCACCAGCGACGACGCCATCAACATCCACGGTTTCTGGAGCCAGATCACCTCGGTGACCGGCACCTTTATCAAAGCGAATTTCGCTCCCGTCGGTATCCAGGCGGGGGATCCGGTGGAATTCTACGACGGCGCAGGCAATCTGGTGGCCACCGGCAAGGTGAAAACCACCCCCACTCCTTCTTACAACTACAATGGCTTCCTGAACGGCTCTATCGAGCTGGAGGAAGCTCCCCCGGCAAACGCCACCGCCTTAACAGTCCGCTGGCCCAACAGCGAGTGCGCCGGCTGGACCATCAAAAACTGCACTTTCGAAGGTACCTACCAGCGCATACTGATTCAGTCCGGTCCCGGCACCTTCGAAAACAACCGCATTCTCGACATGGGCAGCAACTTGGCGCTGGATACCAACACTGCTGATTATGAGGGCGGTGTCCTGCGGGATATCGTCATAAAGAACAACGTGTTCATCGATTCGGGTATTCATCCCGCCTGCCCCACCATCAAACTGTCCTTCAACACCAACTGGGCCGGTCAGCAATCCGCCTCCAACATCACCATTGAGGACAACGTGTTCATCGGCAGCGGCACCTCCGTTCTCAATGCCGTCAATGCCAAAAATATCAAAATCTCCGGCAATATCTCCGTCGATCCCCTGCGGTATACAGCCATCGCCAATCCGGTATTGGCTTATATCGACACCTGCTATTATATGAATGCCGTCAGCGGCGTCACCATCAGCGGGAACTATCTCTTCGAGCAGACCTCCTATGCCCAGGGCAATAAGTTCATCAACCCCGAGGCCGGCGCCGCCCTTTCCGACAACGCGGCGTTTATCGACGGCGAAGGAACCATCAGTAAGAAAGCGAGAGAGCTTTACAAGGACAATAAGCTCTCTGCGGCCGAAATTGTGTCCCAGCTCAAACAAGAGGCCGCCGCTTTCTCATAAATCCCCATACGAAAAAGCCCCTTCCTGAAAAGGAAGGGGCTTTTTCGTTTTATCCCGCATTTTTCATAATAAGCTGCGATGATTCCCTCTTTTCCGCTGCCTCGCTCCCTTTCCTATCACAGAATGATCGGCGGCAGGTGCTGCTTGCGGAAATCCGTAGGCGACATATTGGTGTATTTCTTAAACACCTTGGAAAAATAGTTGGCGTTCTGAAAGCCGCACTGCTCGGCGATCTCATCGATGGTGAGGTCGGAATTATAAAGCAGCGCCATACTGTATCGAATACGGATTTTGGTCACATAGCGGATCGGCGTTTCTCCCAGAATGGTTTTGAAGGTCTTGTTGAGATAAAAAGGCGACAGATCCCCGGCCTTGGCGATCTCCGTTATGGTGATGTTCTGGGCGAAATTTTCCTTGATATAGTCGATGCACTGCTGAATGGATTCGGAATTCTTGGACCTGGCCCCGAATTCCGCCAGATACTTATGTACGGCCAGCAGAAAGGTATAGGCATACAGCGCGTTATCATAAATAGACTGGATGCCGCCCTTTTGCGTCTTCTCAAAAATCTCGTCCCAAAGGGTGATGATGGCGCCGGTCTCGTTCATGGTAAATACCTGGCCGAAGGATTGGGTGATGGCGTTCCAGATGGGCAACGCGTTCACGGAAAGCTCGATGAACTTCAGCTCCCAATGGTCGCTCCCCTCCGGCAGCCAGTATTTATAGGGGCCGGGCCGCTCGATCATAAAAATGCTGCCCGGCAGCAGCCGGTAGGTCTTGTTGTTGATTTCCACGGCCCCTTCACCCGAAACCGTATACTGCAGGATACAAGCCGTATTGCCGATGTTGTCCTTTTCATTGCTGTGACAATCCCAATAATACGGTTTTTCCTGCTTGGCGTACTGGCACTCGTACCCCAGACTGCGGATGAAAACATAGTTCGAGGCCGCCGCATCGTTGACGATGTTGAAGATGTACGAATCATAGACCGGATCAGTTGTGATTTCCATAGTTTTTCCTCCCACAGGATACGGGAACATTCCTTCCCACAGTACAGTACCCATTATTATACCAAGTATCCTTATCCATTTCTATATTGTCATAAGCCAAAATTTAGGCCTATATCCTGTGTATTTGTACCATGCACACCGGCTTGGTCCGCAAGATAAAGCAGACTTTTTCGTTCGAATGTGATAATATTCGACATATAGCAAAATATGGATGCGTTTCCTGGTTTTACTGTTTCCATTCCCAACAAGCATCGTTTTCAGCGTACCGATCAAGCCGAACGAAAAAGTCTACCTTATCTTTCAATTTATCCGTTCCTTTTCCTTTCTTCATCCCGTACCCAGCGCAGAAAGGTGTCCTGAGAGATATTCAGCCGGGCGGCCGCGGCTCTGGAGGAGATGACCCCCGCCCTCCATTGCCGCCGAACCAACGGAAACTCCTGGGGAACCGGCTTGCGTGGCCGGCCGAACCGTACCCCTTTGACCCGGGCGGCGGCAATCCCTTCTGCCTGCCGCTTCCGGATAGCCTCCCTCTCCGTTTGGGCGACATAGCTGAGAATCTGCAGCACCATATCCGCGATGAAGGTGCCGGTCAGATCCCGTCCTTTTTTCCGCGTATCCAGCAGGGGCATATCCAGCACCACGATGTCCGTCCCCTTCTCCTTGGTGATCACCCGCCACTGCTCCATAATCTCGTCATAATCCCTCCCCAGCCGGTCGATGCTTTTCACCACCAGCAGATCCCCCGGACGCAGCCGCTTCATCAGGCGAAGATAACCCGGCCGGTTGAAGTCTTTGCCGCTTTGCTTATCCAGGAAAATATTCTCCTCCGGCACCGGGATTTCTCGCAGGGCGAGAAGCTGCCGGTCCTCGTTCTGGTCCCTGGCGGACACCCGGACATAGCCGAACACACGCATATAGGCCATTCTCCCTTTCTGAGTGAAAATATACCACAAAAAAATCGGACCGCTGCAAAAGGATTCCTTTGCAGCGGTCCGATCAAATCCATCCCATATGCCAACATTCCAGGGCCTCCCGCATCTCAATACCCTTCTTTTCGCCGGCGTGACCGCAACTCGCGGCGGCGCTCTCCCGCCTCCCATTCCGCCCGCTCCGTTTCGTTCTCCAGCAAAAGGCCGGGAACCTCCACCGGCTGTTCCTGCTCGTCCAGCGCCACCAGCACCAGATAAGCCCGATTGACCGCCTTGCGCATCCCGTCCAGCCCCTCCACATAGGTATCCACCCGCACCTCCATGGAGGTGCGGCCCACATGGGTGACCCGGCCGACCAGCACCAGCGTGTTATTGACATAGGCGCCTTCCTTGAACTGCAGGTTATCGATGGCGGCGGTGATGACGTTGCGCCCGGAGTGCCGCCGGGCCACCACCCCCGCCACCACGTCGATCCATTCCACCAGCTTGCCGCCGAACAGGCGGCCCGCACCGTTGATGTGCTCGGGCATCAGGATCTGAATCTGTTCCGTGCGGGAATCCTGCACCCGCTTGGGTCTCAGCATAAGCCACCGCCTCCCTTCATCGCCGTCATCCGCGCTCCTTCAGCAGGCAGACCGCGTGGGCGGCCATCCCCTCGCCCGACCCGGTAAAGCCCAGCCCTTCCTCCGTGGTGGCCTTGATCCCGATCCGGCCCGCATCCACGCCGCAGGCCGCCGCCAGCCTGTCCCTCATGGCATCGATATAGGGCCTCAGCTTGGGCGCCTGGGCCAGGACGGTGGCATCGATGTTGCCCACAGCGTAGCCCCGTTCCCCGATTAACGCCACCACCCGTTCCAGCAGCTTCAGGCTGTCCGCTCCCCGGTAAGCGGGATCGCTGTCGGGAAACAGCGCCCCGATATCCCCCAGCGCCGCCGCCCCCAGCAGGGCGTCCATGACCGCATGGGTGAGAACATCCGCGTCCGAATGCCCCAGCAGCCCCTTCTCCCAGGGGATCTCCACGCCGCCCAGGATCAGGGGCCGGCCGGCAACCAGCCGGTGTACGTCGTAGCCATGTCCGATTCTCATCCTTCACTCCCCGCCTCTCTCCCGCAGGATAGCCTCCGCAAAGGCCACATCCTCCGGCGTTGTGATTTTAATATTGGCGTAATC
Source organism: uncultured Eubacteriales bacterium (assembly GCA_934615635.1). Lineage (GTDB taxonomy): Bacteria > Bacillota > Clostridia > Oscillospirales > Acutalibacteraceae > CAKTXU01. The sequence continues at coordinate 5,300 of CAKTTT010000095.1, forward strand.
CGCCCGGCATAATCGCACCGGATGTCCCAGCCGCTCCACCAGTTGGCAGTCGTCGGTGAGATTCTCCTCCCCTATCCCCACCTGCTCCATGGCGCGGCGATACAGCGCGGCGGAGAAAACCTGCGGGGTCTGGATGTTCCACAGTCGGCTCCGGTCGAGCGTTCCGGCGATAAAGCCGTTTTCATCCGCCTCTTTAATGGTATCCTTCACCGGCACCGCGGCGGCGGCCGCTCCGCCTTCCACCGCCGCCGCGATCACCGCGTCCACCGTGGAGGGCCGTACCAGCGGCCTGGCGCCGTCGTGGATGGCGTAATACGCCGCGTTGGGACGAGCCGCGGCCACGCCGGCGGCCACCGACTGCTGCCGGGTGGCGCCGCCGGGAACGATGGCGGAAACCTTGCCCACCTCATACTGCTTGCACAGGGTATAAAAGGGCAGCATATCCTCCTGCCTGGCCACCAGCACAATCTCGTCCACCAGCCCGGCCCTGTCCAGGGCCTGCAGGGTGCGGACGATCACCGGAATCCCCCGCAGGGGAATCATCTGCTTGGGAACGCCCATACGCGTGGAGCCTCCCGCGGCCACCACCACCGCCGATACCGGCGGATGGACGGCGGGGGATTCCTCCCGCTTGCGAAACAGCCGGATCATAACCCTACACCTCCTTCGGATTCTCCGGCGACGCCGGCTGGAAACCGGTTTAAAGCGTGCGCTTTCCCTTTTTTCGGAAACCCCGCCGTGAACATTACACGCGCTGGGACGCTCCCTGCCTGAAGGCGCCGCTTTTTTCAAAGGGCTGAGGCAAAACCACCATTTTGCCTCAGCCCCCTATTCTCATTCGATACGGAAATCCTCTTCCGTATAACTTCCCAAACGCGGCTGCCGGAAGGGAATCCGCTTCAGCGGGTCATAGCGGAACTTGCGGCAATGATGGTACAGCGGCATAACGCCCTTCCGGTCGCAAAGCACCGCGTTGCCGTCGAAGGATTTGCGGCCGTGTGCGCAATGCTCACAGGAAGGCTGCACCGTGTTTCCGTATAGCTTTTTCCGCATATCCGTCCTCCTTGCGCTCCGGCGGGTCTCTGAACAAAGAACAGTATATCACAGTTTCCGACCTTTTTCCAGTGATATTTTCATCCTGCCCGGTTCCTTGGAGGCGGTGACCAAAAGCAGCATGGCGCACATTAGCAGCAGGGCCACCGAGGCCACCACCGAGGTGGAAAAGGGCGTAATCTTAGCATCCGTGAGAGGTGAAAAGCTTTCCAGCGGCATGGGGACGATCCGGAAAAGCAGAATCGTCAGCAAGCCCCCCAGCGCGGCGTGTACCGCCCTGGCGGCGAAAAAACCGCGGTCCATCACCTTGTAGGCGTGGAGATTGGCCGCCAGTTGACAATGGACGGACAACCCGCCCCAGCCCAGCGCCATCCCCAGCAGCAGCGGCGCCAGCCCGCCCGCGCCGGAGGCCTCCACCGCCCCGCAGCTTACCTCCAGCAGGCAGGGGAACAGACAGTTCAGCGCGTCCGCATCCGCGCCGGCCAAACGAAAAGGCAGGGCCAACGCCTGCTGGATCAGCGCCGTGAAACCGGAAGCGTCGCACAGGGCCAGGATGGCCGCGAACAGCACCACAAAGCCGCACATATACAGCAGCGACCGGCAGGCGCCGTTGACCGACTCCACAAAAGCCGCGGCCGTGGGCAGCCGCTTGGGGCCGGCCGGCAGCCCTTCTTCCCGGTCGGCCTCCTTGCTTCGTCCATCCCAGATCCGGCCGCCGAGCCCCATCAGCAGCGCGGCCAGAATATGCGCCGCAAACAGCACCGCCCCCGCCCGGACGTTGCCCAGCATCCCCGCTCCCACCGCACTGATGATAAAAGCGGGACCGGCATTGACGCAGAAACGGAGCATCCGTTTCCCCTCGGAGCGGGTGATATAACCCCTCTCCAGCAGTTCCCCCGCGGCTATCCCCCCGGCGGGATAGCCGCCCACGAAGGCCACCAGGATGCCGGCCGCGCAGCATCCCGGCAAACCGAACCAAAAGCGGGTGGGCCTTTCCAACCGTCGTCCCAGGGCGGCGCTGACGCCGCTGCGCACCAGGAATCCTGCCAGCACCAGGAAGGGAAACAGAGAGGGAATAATCACCGTACCGCAGATGGACAAACCGCGGCTCACCCCTCCCGCCACCGCCTGGGGCCATATCAGCAGCGCGGCGGCGGCCCCCGCCAGGGCCGCCAGCTGGCCGCCGGTTTTCAAAGCCGATTTGTGCAGCGTTTTGACGAACATAGAACTTCCTCCCTGCCCTTTCATCCCATCCGTTTCATGGGCGGCCTCGCGGCCCTTGTCCTCTTTTTCATATATAGTCGGCCGTCCGATGATTTATGCCTCCATTCTAGGCCCGTCCCCCAGCATGATTCCCCTCTGGGGCGCATATGGTGAAAAGAGAAGCCCTGCGCGGCGGCAACAGGTGAAAGAGGTGATCCAGGCGGTGAAAAGAAATCGAAAGGGCTGCCCCCGGCAGCCCTCCCCCATCACCCGTCGGGTGGAAGAAGTGCTGGAGCTTCCCGAGGGCGCGCTCAGTGGCGCGGCGCGGGTGGAATTGTCCGGCAACCGGCGGGCCGTGGTGGAGGGATGCCGGGGGATCCTGGAATATGAGGAAGGGGTTATCCGTCTCAACACCACCAGCGGCATCGTTCGCTTCATGGGCCGGGATTTGACGATGAACTGTCTCACCGAGGACAGCGCGGTGGTGACGGGCTTCATCCTTTCGGTGGAATTCTTATCCTGAACAAGGAGGGACCCGTATGTTTCTGATTCGTTTTCTGCGCTGGCTCTTCGGCTGGGTCCGGCTGACCGCAGAGGGCGGTTTTCCCGAGCGACTGCTGAATCTGGCCGCCCGGGAGGAGATCCAGCTATGGGGCATCTGCCGCCAGGGAATCACCCTGACGGCCTGCTGCCGTGCCAAGGATTACAAACGCCTGCGGCAGCCCGCCCGCAAGGCCTGTATGCGTATGCGGGTAAGGGAGCGCCATGGGGCTCCTTTTTTCCTGCGGCGGTATCACGCCCGGGCAGGCATCGCCGTAGGGCTGGCCGCCTATATCCTGCTGCTGCATTTCTTCTCTCAGCGGATCTGGGCCATCGATGTGATCGGCAACGAGAAGCTGTCCGACCGGGAGATTCTCTCGGTACTGGAGCCCATGGGAGTGGAGCTGGGCAAGATTTCGGAAAACCTGGATATCCCCAACATCCAGCTCATCGCCCTGCAAAAAATACCGGACGTGGCCTGGCTGGCCGTCAACCTCAGCGGCAGCGTCGCCCGGGTGGAGGTCAAGGAACGCACCCTTCCTCCCACGCCCACCGACCCTAACCGCCCCTCCAATATCCGGGCCGCCCGGGACGGCCGGATCATTGAATTCTCGGTCTACGGCGGCGAGGCGGCGGTGCAGAACGGCGATGCGGTAACGGAGGGGATGCTGCTGGTCAGCGGCGTCATAGAGGGAGAAAAGGGCACCATCCTGCGCCGTTCCCAAGCGAAAATCATCG
>CAKTTT010000096.1 GCA_934615635.1 uncultured Eubacteriales bacterium
GCGGGGTGGAGCAGTCCGGTAGCTCGTCGGGCTCATAACCCGAAGGTCGTCAGTTCAAATCTGGCCCCCGCAACCATTTTTAAGATCGTGTTCAACGTACGCTGTATGTTGAACACGATCTTTTTTTTGCGTCGGCCGGTTCTGCAGGCGCCCGGGCTCGGTTGGGGTGTTCCAGCCGATGGCGTATAGTGTCCGGGACGGAATTCTCCGGAATTTTCGGTACTGTTTCATCCTTGCTGCGCTATCGGCCGCCAAGCCGGGAACAGGGAGCCCCTATACAGCGTCTGGTTTTCCCTGGCGGCTTTCAGCGTCCGCTGCGTTTCGCCATACGTCTCCTTCCCGCCGGATATTGTTCGGGGCCAACGCGGTCACAGGGCGGGGACCGTCGGCCTCCGCGCGGCGGCTTGCTTCCGACGATGTCCTGTCTGGAGAAGGGAAAGAGTGAACGATGGTTCCGTTTCCCTCTTAACCGCAGGCGATACGATGTGATTATACAAAATGTTTTTTTGTTAAAAGAAGGCGAGGAGGTTCTTTTTTCTCTACCGCCACTTTGACCATATAATGCTCTTAAATAGATAGCAAAAAACGGAAATAAAATGCTTTAAAACACCTAAAATCACACATTTTGAAGAAAAATATACAAATAGTTATTTATTTCCGGCCCGATCCTCTTTATACTGAATTTATCGACAGGGAGGAGGTGAGGGAAATGCGTTTGAGAAGATGCTGGAGAAAACGGGATGAGACCTGCCGTGAGGGGAAGGCGCTGACGAGGCGCATGCTGGGAAAAGGTGGAAGAAATAGGAGTAGGATCGCCAACGAAAGCAGCCTCACGGGGGGAAGAAGAGATGAGGGAGGGGCCTCGCGCTGCCTGAGAGTGCGGATCCACTGCTGTTTTGGCGGCGAAAATCAGCGGGGAATTTTCGTGATTCCCGCATGTGTAATGAGGAGAGATAATCTTGTGTACCGGCTGTCGTAAATCAGTAACAATTTAGGAGAGCGAAAAAGTATGCCTGTCAAACCAGAAGATGCGCAGCGATATAATGAGATTTGTCTGCAATATTACGATGCCATTTTATCCTTCTGTAATGCGCGGATGGGTTTCCGGCTGGAGGATGCCAAGGACTGCACGCAGCAGGTGTTCCAGCTTCTGCTGGAAAAGCTTCCCTATCTGGATACGGAGAAGAACATCCTGGCGTGGCTGTATCGGGTGGCCCGCAATATGATCGCCCGTTACTATGACCAATGCAAGAAAGAGGCGGATAAAATCCTGTATTTGGATGGACTGACGGATCGGGAGGAAACTATGGCGCACCTGGTAACGGTAGATGCCTACCCGGTGGATAAGGAGGAGGAATGGGACGAGGACAAGCTCAACACGGTGAAGGAGGAGGTCCTCCAGCACTTGGACATGGACAGCCGAAAACTGCTGGAGTTGCGGTACGACCGAAAACTGAGCTATCGGCAGATAACCGGCCTGACAAATGTTTCGGAGAACACGCTGCGGCAAAGGACCTTCGTTTTGAAAAACCGCATCAAAAAGATCGTCAATCAAATATTAAAATAGTCAAAGAATAGCACGAAAATATTATGTAATAAGTCGAAAAATATAGAGAAAAAAGAAAACATTGCTAACATTCACGAAATACAACGATAACTTTAATGTGAAAGGTGATTGGTTATGAAAAGGGCCGCGGAAAAAGCAAAGGGCAATGACCTTTTTCAAATGCTTCAGGATAAGGAGGTTCAAGAGAAGGAAGCCCGTATACAGCAGATGATTGATCAGGAGTTGGACAAGCCGGACGATCAGGTGGATTTCGAACGGATCGAAGCCTGTGTAAAAGCGTTGCATACTCTCCATGAGCAGCCGTTGCCCGTGGAAAGGAACAAGCCCCTGCTGCCTCAACAGAGCCGAAAGAGCTCGCGGCTTTGGAAGGTGGGCATGGCATCCTGCGTAGCGGCGCTGCTACTGCTGTTGTCCATATTGTCGTCCGTCGCCTTCGACGTGGGCATTATGGATAAGTTTCTGGAGTGGAGCAAGGACGGCTGGATATTCCATCCGCCGGGACAGTCCGAAGAGGAGAGCCGGCCTGAGCGCGAGGAAACGGCTGTTCTGCAGGATTTGCGCCGGCAGTTGGAGGAAAAGGGATTTGAGAGCCTGCTCCTTCCCCATTATAAGCAGGAAACCCTTCGTGTGGAACAAGCTTTGGTAGACGATGGGACAGGCTGGCGCTTGGCGGAACTGACCTTTATTGCGGATGGAATCCGGATTTACCAATGGACTCGTTGGTACGACGATCCCTCCAAACTGACAGAGTATCGTTATGAAAACGACTATGACGGTGCGGAGGCTATCGAAATCGACGGACGAAGGTATTATCTTCTGCACACGGATGATAGAACGCGGGTCCTTACGGTATACGGGAATGCCCTGTACGACATTTCTTTTCATTGCGGCCCGGAAATAACCAAGGAGATCCTCTTCACGTATTACTGAATATTGGAGGAGTACGTATGAAGAAGAAAACCCCCTTGCGCTTTCTGGCGATGGCGCTGACCTTATGCCTGTCCCTTTCCGGCTTTGCGGTGCTTGCCGACAGCGAGGAACCGACGCTGCCTGTTTTCGGTTCCGACGTGAACATTGCCTATGGTATCAACAGCTCGGAGAATGAAAACGGTATTCAGCCCATGGCCACCTCGCTGATTACCTACCATAACGTTTCGATTGAGAGAAAGATCGTGAGCGGACAGGTAATGCCCGGTTGGTGCATCGTGAAGGCCGTGACCCAATGCGAGAAAGCCATGGGGAAAATCGGTTTCACCGTAATTGAGGTCATAAAATCGGGCCCGAATATTAGCGACGACGTGCGGTACCAGATTTCGGAATATATGTATGAGAATACGGCCACGGGGGATTTCGAGCGGCAATTCTATCTGGAAACCGGTTATTATTATCATGTACATATCATCCATTACGCCAAGGAGAGTGGTTGGCTGTTCCCGAAGTCTCAGAGCATTGAGGACTGGACCGGCATGATGTATTTCGGCGCATAACGAAGCTGGCGGCACAGCCGTTTAGGGGGCCTGGACAATTTTGTCCAGGCCCTTTTTCTAATGTACAACGAAAAATCCAGGCCGGCGTTTGACGGTGCCGGCCTGGAATGAATGCTGGACGGATGAAGGGCGGGACAGAGGACAAAGAGTAGGGCTCCCCGGCTTTTTCCAAGATATGGAACGGGGCGGGCGATCGGTATCCGGCCCTCAGTGGAAAACGGGACAGAGCCGCGGGGCCGCGAGCTGGCCGGCTTGCCGCTGCTTATCAATGAGCGAAGCCGTAATTGAGCAGCCGCACCGCATCCGCAAACCGATCTCCGGAGGTTCCGGCCTTCATGACGATCGCCACGATCTGCCGGCCGTTTCGCTCCGCGGCGACGGCCATGCACTGGCCTGCGGGAGTGGTGAAGCCGGTCTTTCCGCCCAGACAGCCCTGGAAATAGTAATCGCTGTCCGGGTTTATCAGGGCGTTGCTGTTGCGCCAGGTGACCTCATTCCCGAAGGAGGTCACCGCGCTGTCCTCCAGCACCTTGATGCTGGAGCGGGTTTTCTGCATACTGGTGAGAATTTGCGGTATGGTAAGAACGTGGCGCATCACCTTGGCCATATCCTCGGGTGTGGAATAATGGTCGTCCGCATGGTAGCCGTCCGGCGTGGAAAAGTGGCTGTTGGTGAGGCCGATTTCCGCCGCCGTCCTGTTCATCAGGTCCGCGAAGGCGGCCACCGCCTCCCTGGTGCCGAGGGATGCGTTGCCCTCCAGCGAGCGGGCCACGTTTACAGCCACCGTGTAGGCGGCGTCGTTTCCCGAGCAGAGCATCATCCCATCCAGCAGCATGGAAAAGGTCATTTTCCAGCCGAGCTGGATGTTGGCGCGGCTGGCGTCCGCGGCCACCAGCTCCAGTTCGTCCCCCACCGTGTAGATGAGCTCCTCCCCGCCGTAGCGCAGGGCGGTGACGGCGGTCAGCAGCTTGGTCATGCTGGCGGGATACATCCGTTCCTCACCGGCCTTGCTGTACAAAAGCTGTCCGGAACTGACGTCGAACACCACGGCTCCCGCCGCGGTGACCGCGGCGTCCATGGCAGGATCAGGAGCCGGCCGGGTGGGGGGAGTGGTGGGAGCCGCCGTGGTTTCAGCAGGCTTGGTGGTAATGGTGGACTGGGAGACCGGGGGAGAGGACTCCGGCCGCGTGGAGGCGGGGCTGGCGAACATCTGCAGCAGGAAAACCAGCAGGGTCACCAGCAGCAGCAGAACCAGTATGCCTCCCGCCGCCACCAGCCGCCGTCTACGGGCGTATTGCCTGCGGCGATGGATGCGTTCTTTTTGCGTCATGACTGCGATTCCTTTCCAAAAAAATGCCTGTTGATGATCAGTATACCACCGAAAGCGACGGATTATCGGTATCGGCTAGGCCTCTTTTTCCTTTGATATATCTTCCGGCGCCTCCTGGTCCAGGAGGGTGCGGGCGATGATGTATTTCGGACGGTGCTTGGTTTCGGCGTAGATCTTGCCGATATATTCCCCGATGACGCCCAGACAAAGCAGTTGTATGCCGCCGATCATCCAGATGGAGGCGACGGTGGAGGTCCAGCCGTCCACCGTGGCGCCCACCAGCTTGGATATCAGGGACCAGAGCAGCATAATCAGGCTGATGAGAAAGATCAGCAATCCGAGAGAGGCGATGATGCGGATGGGCTTTATGCTGAAGGAAGTGATGCCGTCAAAGGCGAAGGCCAGCATCTTTTTGAGGGGGTATTTGGATTCGCCGGCAAAGCGTTCGCTGCGCTCATATTCCACCGTGGCGGAGGAGAAGCCGATCAGCGGCACGATGCCGCGAAGGAAAAGGTTCACCTCGTCGAATTCCGCCAGGGCCTCCAGCGCCCGCCGGCTCATCAGCCGGTAGTCGGCGTGGTTGAAAACGATGTCCACCCCCAGCAGCTTCATCAGCTTGTAAAAGCTCTCGGCGGTAAATTTTTTGAAAAAGGAATCCTTTTTCCGGGAGGAGCGTACCCCGTACACCACATCGTTGCCCTGCGCATAAGCCGACACCATCCCATCGATGGCGTTCACGTCGTCTTGCAGATCCGCATCCAGGGAAATAACAATGTCGGCATACGCCTTGGCCGTCATCAGACCGGCCAGCAGCGCGTTTTGATGCCCCTTATTGCGGGACAGGCAGACGCCGCAGAACAAGGGGTTTTCCTCATGGAGCCGGGAGATGATCTCCCAGGTTTTATCCTTGGAGCCGTCGTTGACGAACATGATCCGGCTTTTGGGGGATATCCGTCCGTCCGCCGTCATGGTCTGTATTTTTTCCAGCAGCCTGCGGGAGGTTTCCGGTAAAACCTCCTCCTCGTTGTAACAGGGAACCACCAGGTACAGCACCGGTTCCGTCACCACGGCAACCAACCCCTTCCAAATAAATCGGGACACGCCCCTCCCGGCCGGGGAGCCGGGCATGTCCGCGTGAAAACCACAGGAGGATTACGCTGGATAAGTGCCGTTCCGGGCGGCGTCTGTTGCATCCTCCCCTCCGCGCGGGAAAACGGGGAAGAGAGGGAGGGCGTCGTCCGCTGAAACGGATGGAATAACCCCATCCGACCCATTTTTTACGTACCTTCAGGCGGGCAAAAGACCCGCTGAAGAGAAGGTAATGGAAGAAAAAGCCTCCCGGGCGCTGCGCCATCGGTGGCCAAGCCGAAGAGGGCGGCCGAAAGCATGGAGCGGCAGGAATTTCGGCATATCCAATATATCAGTATACCAGTCTCCTTCTGGCAGGTCAAGCATTCCCTGCGGGTGAAAAGCCATCGGTATATTTTTCCGGGCGGACGCATAGGCTGTGGTAGTAAGCCCTGCCCGGGGGCGTCGGAAGGGACGGATGCGGACATGCTGGTGGCGTTGCAGATGGCGGCGGAGCGCAAACGGCGATGGTGGAGGTTCTCCAAGCGGGAGGCCGTCACCTCCCGGTTTGTGCAGGCCTGCGGCACACGCTTTTTGCTGATTGAGGCGGACAGGGACCGAAAGGGGGAGCCGGACTGGCAGGCGGTGCGCCGGATCGCCTGCGGCGAATCGGGGCGGATGCTGCTTCCCCGTGGGGTGACGCCGCCGGAGGACAGCGGCATCCGCCCCTTTCGCGGCGACGCACTGCAGCGGGAGCTGATGGTGGTCACCGCCAGGCAACTGCTGCGTCTGGCGGCGATTCCTCCCCGTTTTGTGCAGGCGGCCGTGTATGATCCGTCGGGGCGGTTCCCCCAGCTTGCCGCGGCCCTGCTTCCCTTTGCCGCCGAAGTGCGGGCGGTCACCAGGCGTCCGGGAGCCTACGAGGCCCAGCGGCGGCGGGCCATGGAAGATTACGGCGCGGCGCTGGTGATAGCGGCGGAAACCGCCGCGCTGGACGGCGCTACCCTGATCCTGGCCCCCGACGGTATGCGGGGCATCCGGCCCCGGGTGAGGGGGCTTATCCTCTCCGGCGTGGCTGAAAACCGGACCGATTTGGTGGGAGGGTACATCCCCCAGGTCCCATCCGATTGCCTGCAGACGTTGCCGGAGGGCTGTGATGCCTGGGATTTCCTGTCCGGCCTGTATGAACGCAGCGGGGCGAAAAAAATCGCCTCGCGACCCCCTCTCATGCTGCGGATCGGCGGCCGGAACATCCACTTGAAGGACGCGGCCTGGAAGCTGGCGGGGCTTGACATCGGCATGTCGGTTTAGTATAATATCTCTATTGCAGAAAAATAGGCGAAAAGATAGAGTACCGTCTCCGCCGCCTTCCCGGAAGGGGCGGAGACAGAAATGGAAAGGCTGACCATACTATGGCTAAACAAACGATCATTACTGACGAAGGACTTCGGCGCCTGGAAGAGGAACTGGAAGACCTGAAGACCGTCAAGCGAAAGGAAATCGCTGAAAAAATCAAGGTGGCCCTGTCCTTCGGCGACCTGTCCGAAAACAGCGAGTACGACGAGGCGAAAAACGAGCAGGCCATCATCGAAGGCCGGATCGCGGAGATCGAGAACCAGCTGAAAAACGTCCGGGTGCTGGACGAGAGCGAGCTGAACACCGAGGTGGTGCATGTAGGCTCCAAAATCCGCATCCGGGAAACCGGCACCACCCAGGAGGAAACCTATAAAATCGTCGGTTCCACCGAGGCGGATCCCATCAACGGCCGTATCTCGGACGAGTCTCCGGTGGGGAAATCCATGCTGGGGCATAGCGTTGGCGACGTGGTGGAGGTACTGATCCCCTCCGGGGCCGTGTCTTACGAATTGATTGAGATTTCCAAATAAGCAGCAAACCGCCGGCCCTGCGCCGGATCCGGATGGATTCAGGAAAGATGACAAGGAAGGTCCGGGTTGCACATGGATGATCCGCCTGTCGGCGGCGAGTCCGGATGAAGCCCGGGCGAGGGTCCGCTTGGCGCGGGAATACCGCGTCGGCAGAAGGCTTTGTCGACAAAGGGAGGCGCGGCGACCGTAGGGGTTGCCGCGTTTTCTGTTATCGGCGGCCGTCAGATACGGGAGCCGGAGGCTTTCGGGATTTCAGGAAAAGAAAGGACTGTCCATACGATGAGCGAACCGAACCAGACCGTACAGCCCGATGAAATGGGCGAACAGCAGCTCTCCGAGCTGCTGCAGATACGCCGGGACAAGCTGCAGGCGCTGCGGGAGGCGGGCAGGGATCCCTTTACCGTCACCCTGTGGGAGCAGACCGCTCACGCCCGGGAGATCGTGGAGCATTTTGACGAGATGGAGGGCAAGGAGGTATCCATAGCCGGCCGGATCATGACCTGGCGGGATATGGGTAAGGCCAGTTTCATCGATTTGAACGACGCTTCCGGCCGGATTCAGGTATACGTCCGCATAAACGACGTGGGGGAGGAGGCGTACGCGGCCTTCGGCCGCTGGGATACCGGCGATATCGTCGGCGTGAAGGGAACGGTTTTCCGCACCCGGCGGGGAGAGATCTCGGTTCACGCCATGTCCCTGACCCTGCTTTCCAAGTCCCTGCTGCCGCTGCCAGACAAGTTCCACGGCCTGAAGGACACCGATACCCGTTACCGCCAGCGGTATATGGACCTGATCATCAACACCGAGGTCAAGGATACCTTTGTCAAGCGCAGCCGGATCATCACGGAGATCCGCCGTTATCTGGATGAAAAGGCTTTTCTGGAGGTGGAAACCCCCGTGCTCCACGGCATTGCCGGCGGCGCGGCGGCCCGGCCCTTCATCACCCACCACAACACCCTGGATATCGACATGTACCTGCGCATTGCGTTGGAGCTGCACCTGAAGCGGCTGATCGTGGGCGGCTTTGAGCGGGTATATGAAATCGGCCGGGTGTTCCGCAACGAGGGGATGGATACCCGCCACAACCCGGAGTTCACCCTGCTGGAGCTGTATCAGGCCTACACCGACTACAACGGCATGATGGATCTGACGGAGGATCTGATCCGGACGGTGGCGCTGCGGGTGCTGGGGACCGCCAAGGTGGATTACGACGGCGTGGAGATCGATCTGGAACAGCCCTTCCAGCGGCTGAGCATGGCCGACGCCGTCAAAAAGTACGCCGGGGTGGATTTTGCCGGGGTGAAGACCACGGAAGAGGCCCGTGCCCTG
>CAKTTT010000097.1 GCA_934615635.1 uncultured Eubacteriales bacterium
GCCGAAGCCGCCGGGGATGGCGGCCGCGCCGCCCTTGGCGATGGGGAACAGCGTGTCGATGACCCGCTGCCCGGTGGTGAGGGGGATATCGGGGGAAAGCTTACGTTTATAGGGACGGCCCACCCGGACCGGCCAGGTCTGCATCAGCTTGACGGGGATGTCCCCTCCCCCTGCCGCTTCGATGACGCAGACCGTGTCCTCCACGGTGAATTCCCCCTCACGGATAGACTTCACCCGCCCGGTAAGACCGTTGGGAACCATGATTTTGTGCCGCACCACCGGCGTCTCCTGCACCACGCCCAGGGTATCGCCGCCGCGGACCTGGTCGCCCTGCGCCGCCTGAGGCCGGAAATGCCAGGTTTTCCGCCGGTCCAGGGAGGGCACATCCACCCCTCGCTGCAGGTTGGCGCCGCTGACCCGCATAATCTCCGCCAGCGGCCGCTGGATCCCATCGAAGATGGAGCCGATCAGCCCCGGTCCCAGCTCCACGCTCAGGGGGATGCCGGTGGATTCCACCTTCTCCCCCGGTCCGAGGCCGGAGGTTTCCTCATATACCTGAATAGATGCCCGGTCCCCGTGCATCTCGATGATTTCCCCAATCAGCCGCTGCTCGCTGACGCGGACCACGTCGAACATATTGGCGTCCCGCATCCCCTCGGCGATAACCAGCGGTCCGGCTACCTTGGTGATGGTTCCCGTTGTCATTCCGATGACCATTCCTTTCTTGAAGAAGCTGGGGATCCGCTAACGGGAGGATTTCCCGCCTTTTCCCCGCCGTCTCTCCTCCCGCGTCCCGTTCCCGGATGAAATCAGCCGAAAATGATATCCGAGCCCACCGCCCGCTCCACCGACTCGCTCAAGCGGCGCACGCCGATGCCGGTGTCGCCGGTCAGCCCCGGGATGGGGATGACGGCAGGCAGAGGCTGTTCGTCCAGCTTCCTGATCTCCTTGTCCAGCAGGGAAAAAATCGCTTCGGTGATATAAATCACCCCGTATTCTCCCCCAGTAAGGCTGCGGAACCGGCGAACGGCCTCCTGTGGATCGTCGCAGGGGTAAATATCCAATCCCACGGCCGCGAACCCCTTGATGCTTTCGGTGTCGCCCATGACGGCCATTCTAACCATACAGCTCTCTCAGCCTTTCCCTGACGGCCTCCTCCGGCTGCCCGGCCCGCAGGCCGGAGGCCAGAATATGCACCGCCTTGATTTCCGTTTCCTTTCCCAGCAGATAGCCGATGAGCGCCTCCGGCCCCATGGTGACCCGGCGGCCCTGCCGCGCAATCCCCATCAGCCGGTCATCCACCCACTTTTCAAAGGCCGAGGGGGATTCCCGATAGGCCGCCATAGCTTCCCGGGAGCCGTAGAGATCCTTCTGCTCCAGATAGCCGGTCAGCTCGCTTTCTCCCGCCAGCGCCGCCTTCTTCAGCTCAGCCAGATCCATTCCCGCCGCCGGGCAGAGAGCCAGCTCCATAAATGCCGGTCCCCGCCGGGTTATGGCGGCCCGCAGCGCCGTCTTGACATCGCTGTAGAACACCGTGGTGCGGATCAGCTCCACAAGCATGGGTACCCGAGTCCGCTCCGCCGCATCCAACATGGCGGCCATGGCGGCGGCGTCCAGCACCGCGTCGCTGCGCTGGGTGTCCGCCGTCTCGGCCAGCAATTGATAGGATCGCTCCACCGCCCCGCGCATATGCGCGGGCAGCGGCGCGTATTTTTTCTCCTTCACCGCCGCCTCCAGCAGCGCCGGCTCCACCGTACAAGGCCGCAGCAGCAGCCCCGCATACGGCCGGTTCCGCAGCACGCCCTTGAGGATCGCCTTGGCGTTGTGATAATCGTTCCGGTAGAGAAACGCGTCGTAGAGGGAAAAATCCGGCGTTACTCCCCGCAGATAATCCCAGAGCTTGGCGGTTTCCTGGGTCAACAGCGCGTCGGTATCTCCGCCGTCGATGCCGAAGCCCTTATCCTGCAAAGCCGCCGCCAGCCGGGCGGGATCCCGCACCGCCAGCAACTGCTCCATATCCTGCCGGGTGAGCAGGGCGGTTTCATGAGCCCGTACATTGCCCACAGCGTAAGCATAGGACGTGTTCGCCACAGGCATCCCCTTCCTTTCTGCCGCAGCGGCTCCTTCAGGCGCCAAAAAGGATCCGGTTCACCCGGTCCTCCAGCTCCTCCCGCCGGGCGTCCAGCAGGGCGGAAAAACTGCAGTTCATCTCGATATCGTCGTATTTCAGCAGGAAGCCGCCGTCGATGGGCGCCGCCTCCGGAGAGACGGTCAGCTTCTTCCCCGTTTCCAGCGAGCGGTTCAGCCTAGCCTCGAAATCCGCCGGCAACCGCTTCAAATCCCCAGCACCAAACAGCAGGAGCCCCTCGCCCGCCTGGGCGCTGCGCGCCGCCAAAGGCAGCAACGCTTCAAAATATGCCGCGTCCGGCAGCCCTTGCAGATAGCCGACCGTTTTTTTCAGCGTTTCGTCTAGTATGCGCCGCCTCTCCCGCAGCAGCCGGTTGCGCGTCTCCAACTCTGCCGCCGAAGCAGCCGCGTGGAGCGCCGCATCCGCCTTCGCGGCATAGGCCTCCGCGGTTTTCCGGCGGATCTGCTCCGCCTGTGCCGCCGCATCCGCCAGAATCTTCTCCGTCTTTTCATCCGCCGCCGCCAGCAGCCTGTCCCCGGCCTGACCGGCATTCTCCAGAATGCGGGCCAGAATCTCCTCCGCGCCGGACCGGCCGCCTGCCGCCGTGATTGCCTCCGTCATCCGCTGTTTCCCGCCTTTCCGGTGATCTGCGCTTTACACGGCCGACTCAAATGGCGAGGCCGCCGATGTTGATGGTGGCCAGCAGCGACACCAGGAAAGCCAGCAGCGCATAAATCTCCACCAGGGTGGTGGAAACCATGGCCTTGGCGAATTCCCCCGGTTTTTTCGCCACCAGGGAGATACCGGACACCGCCGCTTTTCCCTGGGCTATACCGGACATCCATCCGCCGATGCCGATGGGCAGCGCGGCGGCCAAATACAGCAGTCCCTTGAACAGGGTGATATCCGCCGTGCCGCCCAGGATACCGATGTTCAGCAGCATGAACAGGGTCACCACGAAGCCGTACAAGCCTTGCGTGCCGGGCAGCAGCACCAGCACCAGCATTTTACCGAATTTGGAGGGATCCTCCGACAGCACGCCCATGGAGGCTTCCGCCGCCATCCCCACGCCCTTGATGGAGCCGATGCCCGCAAGGGCCGTGGCCAGAGCCGCGCCCAGCAGCGCGAAAACAATACCCCAATACGTCGGTTCCTTCATCGCATCCATAGCCATGGTGATCATACCTGTTTTTCCTCCCTGATTCTGATGTATTTACTGCGAAAGGCGAACGGGCGGAACATCCTGCCGCCGCCTTCATAAAACTTGGAGAACAGCTCCACATACTGGAGACGGATGGTGTGGACATAAGCGCCCAGAGCGTTGATGCCCAGGTTGACGGCGTGGCCCAGCAAAAAGATCAGAATCAGCATGATCGCCCCCATCACGCTTTTGCCGAACATCGCCCCCAGCAGGTTGAAAACGGAGGCCAGCACCCCGGTGGTGAGGCCCAGGGCCATCAGCCGGGTATAGGACATCAGATCGCTGACGTAGCCGGTGACGTCGTATAGGCTGGCCAGGCCGGACAGCACCTTCATCGGCCCCTTCTTTTTCCGCCCCTGGGTGAGGACCAGCCCCAGCAGGGAGGCAGCGAACACCGCGCCGCCCACGGCGGTGAGGGCGGGAACCGCCGTCATCCCCACCGCCAGGATGGAAGCGCCCAGGAGGGCGGTCATCCAGAAGCCGGTGTCGAACACAGCCCCCCACCGGTCCCCCGACCGCCACTGCATATAAAAGCGGCAGCCCAGACCCGCCAGAATCTGGAGCATCCCTAATGCCAGAGAGAGCACCAGCAGCAGAATGGAATCCTCGATGGGGTCAATGAGCGCGGGCATGGCGAAGGTTTCCGGCGCTCCGAAGAAGGTTTTCGCCACCGTGGGGATGATATCCCCGAAAAAGCTGCCGAAGATCAGGCCCCAGATAATGGTGGAAATCCCGCAGTAGAGAAACAACTGGAGATTCCGGCGCATGGCGGGCTCGGGATTGCATTTTTTGATGAGATACCCGCAGCCCAGCACCAGCAGCAGGCCGTAGCCCGCGTCGGACAGCATCATACCGAAGAAAAGATAGAAGAAAAAGCTCAGTACCGGCGTGGGATCGATATCGCTGGCCAAAGGCATGGCATACATCTCGGTCACCGATTCCGCCGGACGCACCAAGGCGTTGTTCCGCAGCTTCACCGGCGCGGTTTCCGGATCCGCATCGGCGGATTCCACCACGGCGGTAAAGCGCCCCTCCACCCCCGCGGTCAGCAGCGGCAGATCCACCTCGGGAATATACCCGCTAATCATAAAGGTGTTGCGGGAGTGATCCAATGTGCCGATCACCCGGTATTTCTCCGCCCGCACCGTGTAATAATCCACCATGGTTTCCATATCCCGCCGCCGGTCGGCCATGGCCCGCATATCCTCCAGCAGCCGGGCGGATTCCTCCTCCAGCCGCTTGATGTGCTCCATAAGGATCCGCCGATCCTCCCGCGGCAGCCGGGCGGCGGTGGTTTCGCCCCCCAACGCGGGCGGGCGGGAAAAGCCCAGCGCCCGCAGGGCCTGCTCCATCCGCTCCGCCTGCTCCCGCGGGCACACGGCGAACAGACAGGTCTGCTCCCGGGCCTCCCCCAGAATTTCCAGTTCGAACAGCAGCTCCGGCGTTTCCGCCAACCGGGCGGCCAGCTCCGCCTGGGTATAAGCGGCGGGCAGAGAGCCGATAAACGCCGCGGCGGTTTTGGTGCCGGTGAAGCCGAAGGGAACGTCCAGCTCCCGCCAGGGTTCTAGCTGATCCAGCGCGTTTTTGATCCGCGCCCTTTCCGCCGCACATTCCGCCCGCCGCTTCTGCATATTCAGCAGCCGGCGGCAGTCCTGCATGATCTCCACGCTGCGGCCGGCGTAGCCCTCGAACTCCTCCAGCGGCATTTCCCGGCGGCCGGTGAAAGCGGACAACAATCCCTTTTTATCAGGAGCCACCTCGTCCAGCGCGGCCAGGGCCTGCTTCGCCGCCGTCGCGCTGCGCTCGAAGCCCGCCGCTTCCTCCTCCTTCACCAGACGGACGAAGCCCTCCTCCGGATCCTCCCCCGCTTCAATCTCCAGCATCCCCGCCCGCTGCAGCCATTCCAGCAGCGGCTTGCGCTGGGATCGCAGGGCGTAGATGCGCACCCATTTCATCTTTAGTTTCGCCAAACAAGCTCACCACTTTTCTCCGCTGTCGCGTCTCAGCTCAGCAGCAGTCCCGCCGCCTGCTCCACCGCGTTCGTCATCCGCTCCTCCGCCTGGGAGCGCAGCCGACAGGCCTGGTCCTCCGCCTCCCGGCGGGCGGCCTCTTTCACAGCCTCTCCCTCCTGGACGGCCCGGGCCAGCCTGCTTCGACCCTCCTGCTCCGCCTCGTCCGCCGCCCGGTGGATCAGCTCCGCCGCCCGAATGCCGGCTTCCCGGACCCGCGTCTGCGCCTCCTCCGCCGCCCGCTTCTCCAGCTCGTCCCCCTGCCGCTCCGCCTCGCGGATCCGGTCGATCAGTTGTTGCGCCATGGCTGGGTCCTTCCTTTCTCCGCTCTCCGGGTTATCGGTCTGTTCCAATCTGCTTAAAATAAATCATTTCTATTATCTTAACGAAAAAGTAATCCCTTGTCCAGCTTTTTCCAAAAAAACCTTTGTACAATTCACCGCTTTTGTCAAAAACGCTTCACCGCCGGAAAGGAACGCGGCGGCCTTTCCCGCTCCTTCCCGGTATTCCTCCCCCTATCTTTTGCCGACGCCGCGATAAAAATGCAGCGAGCCGGGCAAAATCTCCTCAAAAAGGAAACACGATGAAAAAAAGCTCTCCTAACAAGGGAATTTTTGCAAATATTTTGTGACAGAAGAAGGATGGGTATGCTATACTATTCGATGCGATCTACGGCCCAAAGGCCGAATACCGTTGGAAAGGGAATAGCGTATGGCCCGACAACAAAGAACCACCGCTGAAAACGGGACAGGCCAGAGGAGCCGCCTGGTCCGGATGACCTGCATACTCGGCGCCGTTTTTATCCTCCTCACCGCCCTGGCCCTGCTCCTCACACCGCAGACTGAGGCGCAGCCGAACATCACGGTGCAGAACTCCCTTCTGCAGATATCCGAATATGTCGGCAGCAACACCTCTTATCCGGATGCGCAGGGCAATTTCCACGATTGGGTGGAGCTGCACAACGCGGGGCGCAAGCCTCTGTCCCTGGGCGGCTACGCCCTCACCGACGGCAATAACACCTGGATGCTCCCCTCCATGGAGCTGGCGGCGGACGGTTATTTGGTGGTGTTTTGCGACGGCGAGGGGAAAACGGAGCTCCACGCCAATCTCAAGCTGAAGGCCGCGGGCGGGGAAACCCTGGCCATTAAGAACGCCGCCGGCGAGGTGGTGGAATCGGTGCAGACCATCCCGCTCCAGACCAACACCTCCGCGGTGCGGGGGGAGAAAACCTTCACCCTCAGCGAGCGTCCCACCCCCGGCTTCCCCAACACCGACGAGGGATACGCTGCTTTCCTGGCCAGCCGCACCGCCGTGCAGAACGAGCTGGTCCTCAGCGAGGTGATGGCCGCCAACGCCGCCACCCTGCAGGATGCCGACGGCCAGTTCTCCGATTATATCGAGGTGACCAACCGCTCGGACAAGGAGATCCCCCTCCAGAATTACGGCCTGTCCAACGACGAGGCCGATCCGCTGAAATTCCGTTTTCCCGAGCTGACCCTGAAACCCGGCGAAACGGTGCTGGTCTTCGCCTCGGGCAAGGGCCATTCCGCCGATGAAGCGGAACTCCACGCCACCTTCAAGCTGAACAAGGGCAGCGATATGGTCATCCTTTCCACCCCTGCAGGAATCCGCATCGACAGCGTGGAAATCAACGGCCTGGCCACGGACGAGGCGCTGATCCGCGGGGAGGGGGATAGCTGGAGCTGGACGGACAGCCCCTCCCCCGGCTATCCCAACACCGATGCGGGTCTAGACGCCTTCTGGGAGGCCCAGGACGCCGCGCGTCCCGGCCCCATCCTCATCAACGAGGCCATGACCCGCAATACCCAATACGGGCGGGCCCTGTCCGGCAAGTTCCAGGACTGGATCGAGCTGTATAATCCCACCGCCGAAGCGGTGAACCTGAACGGCTGGCATCTGAGCAACGATCCCGAGCAGCCGGAGCTTTTCGCTCTGCCGGATGTGTCCATCCCGGCCGGAGGCTATCTCATCGTCTACGCCACCGGCGGCACCATCGTCAGCGGCAGCACGTATATCCAGGCCAACTTCAAGCTGGACAGCGGGGAGTGCGCCGTGATCCTCACCGCCCCGGACGGCGGAACGGCGGACTTCGTCAGCCTCAACAATCTGCCGATGAATACCAGCCGGGGACGGGTGGCCGGCGGCCACGGCTTCGCCTATTTCACCTCCCCCACCCCGGGCGCCGCCAACGGCGGCTCCTCCGCCCGGCAGCTCACCGCCCCTCCGGCGGTGCAGACGGCGGCAGGGGTTTACAACGGCGTCAGCGCCGTGGAGGTGCCCCTGGCCGGCGAGGGTGTCATCTACTACACCACCGACGGCAGCGTCCCCACCCCCTCCAGCAGCCGGTATACCGGGCCTCTGAGCCTGAGCAAAACCACCGTGGTGCGGGCGGTGGCAGTGGCGGAAGGCCGGATGATCAGCGACGTAATGACCGCCTCCTATATCATCAACGAAAACCACACCATGGATGTGGTGAGCCTGGCCTCCGACCCGGACGGCCTCTTCGATCCGGTCAAGGGGATTTACACGGAAAAGAACTACAACGGCCGGGGCATGAACTACGAGCGGGCCGCCCACATCGAGTTTTTCGGGGAGGACGAGCCGGGTTTTTCGTTGGGATGCGGCGTGCGGATCTTCGGCGGCGCATCCCGTATGTATGAGAAGAAATCCCTGTCCATCAAGTTCCGGGATTGTTACGGCGCATCCCATCTGGATTACAAGGTATTTGACAGCCGGGACTTTACCTATTATAATTCTCTGTTGTTGCGCTCCTCCGGTCAGGAGCGGCTGCGCACCATGTTCAAGGACGCCATGACCACCTCCCTGGTGGACGACCTGGGGCTCATGGAGGTGCAGGCCTACCGCCCGGTGGTGGTGTATATCAACGGGGACTATTGGGGCGTGTACAACATCCGGGAGAAAATCGATGAAAACTTCATCGCCACCCATGAAAACGTCTCTCCCGGCTCGGTGGATCTGCTCCAGGGCAACTGGGCGGTCAACGCCGGCAGCAACGATGACTATCGGGAGATGCTGGAATACGTCAGAGCCCATAAAAATTCCATGAACACCGACGAGGTCTACAACTATCTGGACGCGCGCATGGATCTGGTGAATTACTGCGACTATTATATCGCGGAGATCTACTGCTCCAACAACGACGCGGGCAACATCCGCTTTTACCGCTCCTCCGAAACGGACGGCAAATGGCGGTGGATCCTCTACGATACCGACCAGGGCTTCGCCGGCAGCCGTACCGACCGGATCTGGTACAACATCAATCCGGCGGGCACCGGCACCAACC
>CAKTTT010000098.1 GCA_934615635.1 uncultured Eubacteriales bacterium
TACCCCAGGATGGACAGCAACACCGCCACAAAATTATCGTTGAGCGGTATGCGGAAGATAACAAACGCGAAATAGGCCACCAGCAGGTCGTTGAATAGGGCCAGCAGGCCGGCGATGCCGGCAGACCAACCGCCGATCTTGCGGAAGCGGAAGGCCACATAAATCATCAGCAGCGCCGCAGCCAGCGCCACGGCCACCAGACATTTGATAAAGAACATATGGCCCATGGGCGCATCCAGAGAGCTGGCCTTGGTCAGCAGAATCTCCTGGCCCGGATATTTTTCCTCCATGGCCTTGGTCACGGCATCCTGCTCCTCCAGGGTGATCCGCTCGCTCAAGGTGATGGAAACCGTGCCGCCCACGTCGTCCACGCCGTCAATTTCCTTGCCCAGTATATCCGCCGCCAGCTTTTCCACGTCCTTCTCCGCCACCGTGCCGGTGTGGCTGTAGCTCAACAGCGTACCGCCGGTGAAGGAGATGTCCATGTTCACCCCGAACAGGATATTGAAAAGGATACCCAGCGCAATGACGCAGCCGGAAATGATCAGAAACAGCTTGCGATGTCCGACAAAATCGAATTCTTTTCTCATGCCCGCTTACCTCCCAGCAGCCAAGGTTTCCGCATGCATTTGAAGCGGGTGATGGATTTCAGCATCAGCCGGGAAGCGGTGACACCCATCAGGAAGTTGAAAACAATACCGGCGAACAGGGTGTAGCCGAAGGAATAGATGGAGCCGGTGGTGGACACCGGGAACCACATCAGTACCGGCTTGAGAATGGTACCCCAGAAGCTGTTGGGCGGGCCGAAAACGCCCATGAGGACGATGGACACGATGATCACCGTCACATTGCCGTCGAATATCGCCCAGAAAGAACTCTTGGAGCCTCTCTCGATAGCCCCGTCGATGGTCTTGCCGGCCAGGATTTCCTCCTTGATCCGCTCGGCGGTGATGATGTTGGCATCCACGCCCATACCGATGGAGAGAATAATACCTGCGATACCCGGCAGCGTCAGGGTAAAGCTGTTAAGGAAGCCGAAATACCCAGATACGGCGGCGATGGAGCCGGCCACCTGGCCCAGCAGGGAGATGATCGCCACAAAGCCGGGGAGCCGGTAATACAACAGCATGAACAGGGAAATCAGGACAAACGCGATCGCACCGGCGATCACCATGACGTCCAGAGCCTTCTCGCCCATGGTGGGGTTGATGGTGCCGCTGCTCTTGACCTCGATGTCAAAAGGCAGGGCGCCGGAGTTGATCAGGTTAGCCAGGGAAAGGTTGGCCGCGTAATCGCCGATGCCGGAGATGGTGGCGATGCCGTCGGTGATATGGTCGCTGACCTGGGGATTGGAGATCATCTCGTTGTCCAGCCAGATGGAAATGGTTCCTTTGCCCTTCTGCTGCTCGGTGGCCTTGGAAAAGGCCTCCTTGCCGCTTTCCTTCAGGGTCAACTGCACGATGGGGCTGGAGGAGCCGCCGGTGCTGCTCTGCTGCCACATGACCTTGGCGGACTCCACATCCTCGCCGGTCAGCACCAAGTCGCCGCTGGGAACCATGATCTTATTGCCGTTCTCGTCCAGCACTTCTTTGCCGTCTTCGTCCTTTTTTGCCGTGGTCTCAGAGCCGATGTGGAATTCCAGCATAGCCGTCTTTCCCAGCTCCTCAATGGCGGCAGTGACGTCAAAGTCCTCCTCGTCGCTGGACCACGGGAACCGCACCAGCACCTGATGATTGGCGGTGTCCGCATAAATCTCATGGTCGGTGATGTTGTTGCGCACCAGCCGCTCGGCGATGACCTCGCGCATACTGTTCACATCTTCGTCGGTGATATCCGTCACGCCCTCCTTGGGGCCGAAGGTGGCGTCGATTCCGCCCCGGATATCGATGCCCCAGCGGATGTCCTTGGCACCGCGGATGATGGTATCGCGCCTGTCGCCATAAACCGTATACACACCGAAGAAGGTGGTAACCGTCAATGCCACAATCAACAGAGCCACGATGAAGAATACGGGTTTCGCTGTTCGCTTCATCGGTTCGTCCTCCAATGCTGTCTAGTGCCGGACACGCCGGCCGGATCCTGCAGCCGGACAAACAGGTCCGGCAATAGGATCTATTATATTAGGTAGAACCGAAAAAGTCAATGCGTCCCGGGGCGGGGTGGAACATTTTCTATAAATTGCATACAGAGGTTCAGAGGAAATCTCAACATTCCAACAGTTTTTTTGCGCACGCCAGCTCGGCGCAGATGCAAAACAGGGCCATCGCCTCCCGCAGCTCTTCCAAGGAGGGATAGGTGGGCGCGATGCGGATATTGGAATCCTGAGGATCCCTGCCGTAGGGATAGGTGGCGCCGGCGCCGGTCATCACCACGCCCGCCTCCGCCAGCAGCCGCACCGTTTCCTTCGCGCAGCCGTCCATCAAGTTGACGCTGACGAAATAGCCGCCGTTGGGCTTGTGCCACCGGGCGATCCCCTTGCCCCCCAGATGCGTCTCCAGCGCCTCCAGCACCGCGGCGAATTTAGGCCGCAAAATGGCGGCGTGAAGCTTCATATGTTCCCGCACGCCGTCGGCGTCCCGGAAAAACCGGGCGTGCCGCAGCATGTTCAGCTTATCGTGGCCGATGGTCTGCACCGTCATCCGCTTTTTCACATCCGCCACGTTGGCCGGGCTGGCCGCCATGGCCGCTATGCCCGAGCCGGGAAAGCTGATCTTGGAGGTGGAGGCGAACTGGACCACCATATCTTCCTTGCCCCGCGCCGCCGCTTCCTCGTAGATATTCAGCAGGGTGTCGGGGGTGTCCGTGAGGTGATGCACCGCATAGGCGTTGTCCCAGATGATCCGGAAATCCGCCGCCGCCGGGGAAAGGGCCGCCATCCGGCGGACGGTCTCGTCGGAATAGGTGATCCCGTCGGGATTGGAGTACATGGGGACGCACCAGATCCCCTTCACCAGCGGATCCTTCACCAACTCCTCCACCCGATCCATATCCGGGCCGGATTCCGTCATGGGGATGTTGAGCATCTCTATGCCGAAATACTCGGTGATGGCGAAATGGCGGTCATAGCCCGGAACCGGGCAGAGGAATTTCACCGCTCCCTGCCGGGACCAGGGCTCTCCGCCGCATATGCCCCGGGCATACGCCGTGGCAATATAATCGAACATCATATTCAGGCTGGAGTTGCCGCCCACAATGATATTTTCCGTTCCCACGCCCAGGATTTCGGCAAAAATGGCCTTGGCCTCCGGTATCCCGTCCAGCAGGCCGTAGTTGCGGGTATCCGTCCCGTTAACCGTCCGATATCCATCCCGGGCGTTGACGCACTCCAGCATATCCAGCGTCAGGTCCAGCTGCTCAGGGCCGGGCTTGCCCCGGGACATATCCAGCTTCAGCCCCTTGGCCCTGCCCTCCTCGTACCGGGTCTCCAGCTCCGCCACCCGGGCCCGCAGGGCTTCCTTCGACAGCTCCCGTAATGCTTCCATGAGAACAAGCTCCTCTCAAATTGCACCTTTTCTGATAAACTAACCTTAATTTTAGTATATGCGCCGGTGTTTTGCAAGTCTATTTTTTCGTTCCTGCAATTTTTGGCATTATAACCGGATTTTGTCGAAGCCGGCCCCCTTCTGTGGCCGGCCCTGTCAAATTTCGCCGCTTCGCGCGGCACAGGACGGGAGATGGAAGTGAAAACTTTTACTTGACAAGCGGGCGGATTTTCTATATAATAACACCCGTCCCATCAACAGAAAAGGACGTTTAGCTCAGCTGGTAGAGCATTCGCTTGACGTGCGAAGGGTCAGCGGTTCAAGTCCGTTAACGTCCACCAAACCGGAGCAGGCGCTATAGCGCCTGCTCCGGTTTTTTGTAACGGAAACCACCGGCTCTGCCGGAAGCGATCTCCCGTGAGCTTCCGCTTCCGGCACGGAGCGAAGCAAGTCACTAAGAAATTAAATGTCAAATAAGAACCAACGGCAGACGGGAGGCCCGTTTACGGGGCGCGAGGCCAGCGATGCAAGGAAAATACCAGTGTGCGTCTGAGCCGCCCGCCGGTATCATGCCCTTTTAGGGCCTACTCATGTCTCCGGCTTCGCCGGAGGTTTGACCTCATCAGTCAGCGCACACCCGCGCCGCTTGCTCCTCCTTGCCGCCAAAGACGACGTCCGCCGTCCGGCATACAGCGAACCGGGGAACGGCGATAGACAAGGCAGATTGCCCATCGCCGCAACTCCGGCAATCAAAGGCCCATGGCATCGTTGACAAGAGCAACCGCTCCTCGCCGCTGGGCAAAAGAGCGGCCGGCGGCGAGGACAACGATGCCAGCGCCCCTTTTCATGCTGATAAACCGTGTCATCCCTTGTTAGTCAACCGATGCAAACCATAAAGGAGGGAGCTGCTTGAAGATACTTTCGCCGGGAGCGGGTTTGCCCTTTCACCACCCTATCTCCCCTTTGAATCCAGCGCCCGCGCCCTTTCTCATTGCCGCACCTATAAGACCTACAAGCTGATGAAATTCCCTTCACCGCTCGCCGCCGATTAAAGCAGCCGGACAATCCGCGTGGCAATAACGGCGTGCAGCGGAACCCGCCTCCTCGGCGACATAAAGCGGACGCGCAGGGAAGGCCCTTCCGGGGTTCCCTGCGCGTCCATCTGCGGTTCTCTTTCTATCGCCGCTTTTTCAAGCTCCTGTAATTCGCCCGTTTCCAAAGGCCGCGCACCGCCTGCCCCCATAAATGGGCGTCCCCACTTCTGCCGCCGGACGGAGCCGCCATCGCCTGTTCATGAGTAGCATTCAAAAACATGGTCGAACACCAGATCTCTGAAATGCTCTTCCGTCACCCTCTCAAGGTTGAACCGGCGTTCCATCACCGACACCTCCTCCGGGCAAAAGGAAATATCCTGGATTTCATCCGCAATTCTTCGTTCGCCAACCCGGTTTTCCAGCATCTGCAGGCCATAGGTGAAACGCCGGGTTCCCTCTATTTCCACCATGGAACAGACGATCTGATAACTTACCGACGCCTCGCAGCCAACAGCCGCTATTCCGTCCATATCGTTAAGCGCCTGCCTGCATTTCCTTTCCCATTTTTTCAGCGTATCCTCTGCAAATCGGTTTCCCCTGAGAATATCCGACAGATTCTGCGGCGTAGTGCCGATCAGAAAGGCGAATTCCGCTTTGGACAGGTTTCTCCTGTTCAACTCGTGACACAGCCATACTCCCAGCCTATTGAGCGCTCGTGGTTTCCTCATATTCAAATCTCCTATTAAATAGACTCTGTCCAAAGGAAAACTGACGAAAACAAAGCCCGGTGGCAAAGCGCATAAATGAATGAAAAGTGAATGAATGCTTCTTTTTTGCTTTCTCCCACTTCCTAATCATAAAAATTTATGTTATTCTATTTTCGTGTGGAAAATGTGGCAGAGGGCTATAACATACATAGGATAGGCAACACGCGGCGATTCGTCAATCGCAAGTTTGAGAAGCCACAAATATTCAAGCGAAAGTACGTATCATAGGTGGTAATGTTTATGACTTCAGATTACCTTAAAGCGTTGAAATTAAAGAAAAATCTCACGAATCAGGAATTATCGGATTTGTCAGGCGTCCCTGTCGGCACCATCAATCGGATCATGGCCAATCAGACGGACAACCCCAGCTTTCAAACCGTCTGTGATATCGTCATAGCGTTGGACGGATCGCTGGATGAACTGGCGGGAATCCGGCCAAAAAAGGACAGCGAAGCGGAAAACGCTAAATATACCCCCGAAATAGAAGCCATCTACAAGCAGATGATCCATTCCAAAGATAAGTGGATTTTTCGCTTGTTTGTTTTTTCATGTGTTATAGTGGCCTTTATCGTGTTTCTTTTGATATTCGATTTGCTCAATCCCAACATTGGATTTTTTCGAAGATGAAAATGCTCTTCAGGGCGCTGTGCCGGAGCCAGACGGGAGAAACTCCCGTCCGGCTTTTTTCTTTCCCCCGCCGTCGGCCGTTTTTGGCTTCCTACAGGCGCCTGTCCGGCATCGGTATGTGCCCACGCGGCCGGACGCGCCGCATTTTTATGGGGCGTACTTGATCCCCCCGTACACCTATGCTACAATGAACAGCACATCGGGTCCTCAGGCCAGGCGCGGAACGCGCCCTCGTCGTCGCTTTCCCTCCGACCGCAGATCTTGATCCGGTGGACACTTTGAGCCGCGCGCCACCCGATGAGCCAGCCAAAAGCGGCCGTATATGACCGGATGCCCATTCGATGCCAGCCCTTTTGACCGGATATCGCTCCCTCCCATGATCCGCCCATCCGAATCGGCCGCCGTACCGATGAGAAGCCTTCATCCTGATCATCGTGCCCAGGCGTTTCCGCACCGGGCGGGCCGTCCCCCACGGGGCAGTAGCCGGAGAGACTCGCCGGTCGTTTTTGGCAGACGCCCGCTGGGGATATATGGCACGGCCTCTGCCCGGCTCGTCCGGAGGATGAGCGATATCCTGGCAGAGAAAAGGGCCGTTCAGGCCGCGTATCCGCTCCAGCGGATCGAACCGGGCGCTTTTGCCCGCCTTTCCTTCATTCCCACTTTATCCCCACTTCACCCCCGCCTCATCAGCAAAAATAGCAGAAGGAGCTGAAACGTCATGAAACTGGAAGCCCCCCGTCTCCCCGCCGCGCCCGAATCGGCTGGACTCATGGAATCCGTGCGACACGCCAGAGAGCAGGTGGAAGATGTCGTCGGCCGGCTGTTTCAGGGGGAATTGCTGGAACACAGTCAGTTGGGAGAGGTGGAGTTCCGAGGCTGTATCTTTGAAAACTGCCGCCTGACGGGAGCGGTCTTCCAGCGGGTCGCCTTTACCGATGTGCTGTTCAAGGATTGCGATTTGTCCGGCGCCGTCTGGCAGCGGTGCGGTACCCAGCGTTGTGCGCTGCGGGACTGCAAGGCGGCGGGGGGTGATTTCTCCGGCGCCAAGCTGCGCCATTTCCTGGCGGAAAACTGCCGGATGCCCTATGCCAACTTTTCCGGCGCGGTATGCCGTCCCGCCGCGTTCATCGGCTGCGACATGGAAAACGGTATGTTTTTGGAAAGCGCGCTGACCGGCGCTCTTTTCCGGAATTGCCGGCTCACCGGCTGCAATTTCATGCGCACGCCCTTGGGGGGAATCGACCTGACCACCGACCGGATCGACGGGCTGCTGCTCACCGGGAGCGAGCTGAAGGACGCCGTCGTCACCATGGAACAGGCGGCCAACCTGGCGAAGCTTCTGGGACTGAAAATCGTGTAGGTTATATATCCTGTTTTCGATACTTTTTGTATAATTTATTCGTTTTAAACTTATTGACAATTCCAGCTTGAGATAGATCTTCTCAGCAACGCCGGCAGATCAATGGAGCGCAGGCAGATAACCGTTTTCAAGAGCAGACGGCCACCGTATCGCCATCACAGGCTGCCGCAGCGTTATTGGTCCTTTCCGCGGTATGAATCCCGTTCGCTTCCGCCAAGCCTGCCAGTCATTATGCCGGTGATCAGGAGGCTGTCTGCCGGGTGGGCGTCGCTGTGGGGCGGAGCCTCATCCTCCATCGGCGCTTCCCGAATTTGGGAAGCGCCGATGGGCTGGAGGACGCGGGATCGAGCTGTGCAGAGCGATCCCGCGCCATCTATTCCGCCCGTATCGCG
The DNA here is from genome assembly GCA_934615635.1 of uncultured Eubacteriales bacterium. Lineage (GTDB taxonomy): Bacteria > Bacillota > Clostridia > Oscillospirales > Acutalibacteraceae > CAKTXU01. The sequence goes on from CAKTTT010000098.1 coordinate 7,663, forward strand.
GAAACCGCTTGGCGGAGCCATCTCTCTGTGGTAATATATATAGAGGTATATTGATTAGGAGGGATTTGCTATGCCGGTATGGCAGCATCGGAACGGTAAACTGGATCTGAACAACCGCACGGCGGTTATGGGGATCCTGAACATCACACCGGACAGCTTTTCCGACGGCGGGCGATACCTGGATCCGGACAGAGCTGCGGCCAGGGCCATGGAATTGGAGGCGGAAGGCGCGGATATTCTGGATATCGGCCCCCAATCCACCCGGCCCGGCCATATTCCGGTTTCTCCCGACGAGGAGCTGGAGCGGCTGCTTCCCGTGCTGGAACGGCTGGCGGGGCGGCTTTCCATCCCCATTTCCGTGGATACCTATTATCCGCAGGTCGCCCAGGCGGCGCTGGAGAGGGGAGCGGCCATCATCAACGATGTGTCGGGCAGCCTGGAAAACGGTATGCCCGCCCTGGCCGCCCGCTGCGGCGCCGGTTTGGTGATGATGCACGCGGGAGGCGGCGCGGACGACCGGGCGGAGGTGGATGCCGTGGCAGTGGTGCGCCGCTATTTCCAGCAAGCGTTGGAAGCGGCCGATCGGGCGGGTCTGCCGCTTTCCTGCGTCTGTCTGGACCCCGGCGTCGGCTTCGGCAAAAGCGGCGGCGGGGATCTCCGGCTGGCGGCGCGGCTGACGGAAACCACAGCCGGACTGCCGGAGGTGGCGGTGCTTGTCGGCGCCTCGCGGAAACGAGCGATCGGCGCCTGCTGCGGCAACCCGCCTCCCGCCGATCGATTGGCAGGCACCCTGGCCTTCCATACCGCCGCCCAGCTTCAGGGCGCCCGGATCCTGCGGGTTCACGACGTGAAGGAGGCGGTCCAGGCCGCCCGGGTGACCGACGCCATCCTGCGAGAGGCGCGGCAGGGCTGACGCCCTTTCCGTTTCAGCCGCCGGACTTGGGCGGGCGACTCCGCTCCGAGTCTGTGTGCGATGCAGGGC
>CAKTTT010000099.1 GCA_934615635.1 uncultured Eubacteriales bacterium
GCTGAACACCGCCGGCAGCGGCGTGTTCGCCGCCGACCGCTCCATTCGGGATTATTCGGACCGTATCTGGCATTGCCGGCCGGTGCAGGGGATGTAAGAATGTAACCGGTCGGAACGCCCCCCCGGGTTGAAGGGGACGTTTCAGAGCGAAAATTTCCGGCTTGGCCGGAGGCGGCCCTTAAGGCCCGTTGACTGGGAGCGCCCGCAGAGACTTTGAAAGGGTTTTCGCCAGCTTCTCCCGCTCTACAAAGCCGCAAAGGAGCGCGTACGCCTCCTCTTCGGGTTACGGTCTTATAATAGGCTTGCCAGCGTCTCCCTTGACTCCCCGCTGAAAGCGATGGTTTTTGCAAGGCGCCGCCGGCAGAACCGGTGGTTTACCCAATCGAAGAAAGACGCTCCCGGCAACAGCCGGGAGCGTCTTTCTCCTATTCGGGGGATCAAAAGCAAGGGCGGGAAGGGATGGACGGGGATGGTTTCTCCCCTTCCCCGCAACGGATCGGCGCCGGGAGACCGGACTCCGGACTGCGCGGAGAGGTCAGACGGCCTCCTGGGTAAAAACCAACGCCGTATCCTCCTCCTCGTACCGGCATTCCAACTGCCAGCCGCCAGCCCGGGCACGGTCCCGCCAGACGGCTTCGATGAGCTCCCGGTATTCGTCCGCGTCGATCTGCTGTTTCAGATGCCCCGACAGGGCGTAAATCCTGCGTTGGAGATGCCCGTAGAACCATAGCTCGCACCGCGTTTCCGTAAAGCGGGTGATCGCCGTCCTTTCGCCGTTCAGGCGGTTCTCCATCCAGGCGAGATAGGCCACCAGAGCCAGACCGTCGCTGTAAAAAGGGACCCAGGAGCGGGCGGCCAGCAGTTCCCCGTCGCCGTCCAAAAACTGCCGGACGGCCTCCTCCTTCCCTAGAAGGCTTTTGAAGCGGAGATACTGCCGGACCATGGCGGAAGCATCCCGTTCGCAGCGGATCGCCCCTTCTTTATCCGGCAGCGGAGAAAATACGGTGCAGGGAAGGGTGATCTCCGCCAGCGGCAGGGTGATGCACTCCACAAAAGCCAGCCGCCCGCCCTCCGCCTCCGCCCGACGAACGAAATCGAAGAGATACTCGTCGTCAGGGCAGGAAAGCTGCACCACCGCCCGGGTGGGGGTATCGAAAAACCGCGCCGGGGCATCGGCGAAACGCAGACGGCGTTCCCGCGCATCGGGGCCGATCAGCAGCCCCGTGAGCAGGGGGGCCATTTCCTCGGTGAAATCGTCTGCGGTCAGGGAATCCGAGCGCAGCTTCTCGCAGAAGCTCTTCCATATGGTCCGTGCCTCCCTGGCCGTATTCCCCTGTCTATCTTCAACCGCCTCCCTAACAAACAAAACGCCGGAGAATGAGGCCGTTTTCCGGTATCATGATGCCCTCTATTTCCGGCTAAGGGTTACAGGCTGCCGGGCACCTTGATCTGGAGATAGGCCTTGACCAGGGCCACGCATTTGTCCCACCCCAGGTCGCTGCTGTTGAGGCAGAGGTCGTAGTTATCCGCATCCTTCCAGCTCCGGCCGGTGAAGGCCCGATAATATTCCGCCCGCCGTTTATCCACCTTCCGGATATACCGCGCGGCCTCGTCGGCGGAGAAGCTGCCGTGAACCTCCATGGCCTTGCGCACGCAGTAGTCGAAGGGAGCGTGGACGTAAAGCCGCAGCACATTGCTCCTGTCCCGCAGGATATAATCCCCGCAGCGGCCGATGATGACGCAGGATTCCCGGTCCGCCAGGTCCCGCATCACCTTGGCGACGTAGTTGTAAAGGTTTTCTCGGGAAACAAAATCGCCGCTTTCCGGCGGGATCACTTCGCCGGGATGGGTGTGCGGCTTGCGCAGGAAGGAGGGTTTCAGCTTTTCGTCCGCCTGGACGAAAAGCGTCTCGTTAATCCCGCTTTCATCCGAGGCCATCCGCAGCAGTTCGGCGTCGTAAAAGGGGATTTTCAGCTCCTCCGCCAGCATTCGGCCAATTGTCCGGCCGCCGCTTCCATACCCCCGCGAAACGGTGATGACATAGTTGCTCATTTCCAGATCAGATCCTTTCGTGAGAAGATATGTCCCTGGGTCCATCCCGGTTGCCTTGTCGCTTTCAGTATAGCATTCCGGCGCGCCGCCGTCAAACCCCCGCCGCGCCCCTTTTTCGGGCAGACGGCGCCGAAAAGGCCGGGCCGCTGCTGGCAGCGGCCCGGCTTGCTCTGCGGCTTATTCCAGCTCGAAGGCGCCGGTATACAGCCGATAATATTGGCCCTTTTCGGCGATGAGCTTTTCGTGAGTGCCCCGTTCAATGATCCGGCCCTGCTCCAGGACCATGATCACGTCGGCATTCTGCACGGTGGAAAGCCGGTGGGCGATGACAAAGACCGTGCGGCCCTTCATCAGCCCGTCCATCCCCCGCTGCACGATGGCCTCGGTGCGGGTGTCGATGGAGGAGGTGGCCTCGTCCAGAATCATCACCGGCGGATCGGCCACCGCCGCCCGGGCGATGGACAATAGCTGCCGCTGCCCTTGGGAGAGGCGGCCTCCGTCCCCATCCAGGAGGGTGTCGTAGCCCTCCGGCAGACGGCGGATGAAATCGTCCGCCCCCGCCAGACGGGCGGCCGCGTACACCTCCTCGTCGGTGGCATCCAGCCGGCCGTACCGGATGTTTTCCATCACGGTGCCGGTGAAGAGGTGGGTGTCCTGCAGCACGATCCCCAGGCTACGCCGCAGGTCGCTTTTACGGATTTTGTTGATGTTGATGCCGTCGTAGCGGATCTTGCCGTCCGCGATGTCGTAGAAACGGTTGATCAGGTTGGTGATGGTGGTTTTCCCCGCGCCGGTGGCGCCCACAAAGGCCACCTTCTGACCGGGCTGGGCGTAAAGGGTGATATCGTGCAGCACCAGTTTGCCGTCCTCATAGCCGAAGTCCACGTCGAAGAACCTGACCTCTCCCCGCAGGGGGGTGTAGGTGATCCTGCCGTCGCCGTGGGGATGCTTCCAGGCCCAGAAGCCGGTGCGCTCTGCGGTTTCCACGATTTCCCCCTGCTCTTCCCGGGCGTTCACCAGGGTGACGTAGCCGCTGTCCTGCTCCGGCTCCTCGTCCATCAACTGAAAGATCCGCTTGGCGCCGGCCAGCGCCATGACGATGGAGTTGATCTGCTGGGACACCTGGCTGATGGGCTGGGAAAAGCTGCGGCTGAGCTGGAGGAAGGAGGCGATGGCTCCCAGGGTGATCCCCCCCACGCCGCTGATTCCCAGGGCGCCGCCGATGACGGCGATGAGCACATATTGCAGGTTGCCCAGGTTGGCGTTGATGGGCATGAGGATGTTGGCGAACACGTTGGCGGCGGTGGCCTGGCGGCACAGCTCGTCGTTGCGCCGGTCGAAGTCCGCCTCGGCGGCCTCCTCATGGCAGAAAACCTTGACCACCTTCTGGCCGTTGATCATTTCCTCGATATAGCCGTTGACGTCGCCCAGGGCTTCCTGCTGCTTGATGAAGAAGCTGCCGCTGCGTCCGCTGATGAAGCGGGAGACCAGCAGCATCACCCCGACGCACAGCAGCACCAGCGCCGTCAGCACCAGATTGGAGAATAGCATGGCGAAGAAGACGGTGACAATGGTGACGATGGAGGAAAACACCTGGGGGATGCTTTGGGAGATCATCTGCCGCAAGGTGTCGGTATCGTTGGTGTAGTGGCTCATGATATCGCCGTGGGTGTGGGTGTCGAAATACCGGATAGGCAGCTCCTGCATTTTGGAGAACATCTCATCCCGGATCTCCTTGAGCACCCCTTGGGCGACGACCACCATCAGCCGGTTGTAAAGATAGGTGGACAGCACGCCCGCCAGATAGATGGCGGCCATGGTGAGAATCGCTCGCAGCAGCCCGCCGAAGGAGGGGTTCGCCACGGCGAGGAGGGGGGAGATATAGTCGTCGATGAGGATTTCAAGGAAGAGGGAGCCGGCGACGCCGGCCACAGCGCTGAACAGGATGCAGACCAGCACCACCGCCAGGGCGGCCTTGTGGCGGCCGCCCAGATAGGAGAGCAGACGTCTGGCGGAACGCATATCCAGCTTGGCGCCGGGAATGCGGGCGCCCCGGGCGGGACCTCTGTTAGGCGGCATCATGGTCGTCCCCTCCCTTCTGCTGAGAGGTGTAGACCTCGCGGTAGATGTCGTTGGTTCGCAGCAGCTCCTCGTGGGTGCCCACCCCGTTTATGCGGCCGCCCTCCATGACGATGATTTTATCCGCATCCTGGATGGAGGAGATGCGTTGGGCGATGATGAATTTGGTGGTGTCGGGGATCTCTTCCCGGAAGGCCTTGCGGATCATGGCGTCGGTGTGGGTGTCCACCGCGCTGGTAGAATCGTCCAGGATCAGGATTTTCGGTTTTTTCAGCAGCGCCCGCGCAATGCAGAGACGCTGCTTCTGGCCGCCGGAAACATTGGCACCCCCCTGCTCGATATAGGTATCGTAGCCGTCGGGGAAGGAGCGGATAAAGTCGTCCGCCTGAGCGAGGCGGCAGACCCGTTCCAGCTCCTCGTCGGAGGCGTCCTCACAGCCCCAGCGCAGATTTTCCTTGATGGTGCCGGAGAAGAGTACATTCTTCTGCAGCACCATGGCCACCTGGCTGCGCAGGGTTTCCAGGTCGTAATCCCGCACGTCCACGCCCCCCACCTTCACCCGGCCGCCAGTGACGTCGTACAGCCGGGGGATCAACTGCACCAGGGTGGTTTTGGAGCTGCCGGTGCCGCCTACGATGCCCACCGTCTCCCCCGATTTGACGGAGAGGCGGATATCGCTTAGGCAGTCCCGGTCCGCTTCCCGGGAATAGCGGAAGCTGACGTCCTCGAATTCCACCGAGCCGTCCGGCACCTTAAAAACCGGCTCCGGACCGTTGCGGAGATCGCTTTTCTCCTCCAGCACCTCCACGATCCGTTCGGCGGAGGCCCGGGAGATGATGATCATGACGAAAATCATGGACAGCATCATCAGGCTCATCAGGATCTGGGTGGTATAGGTAATGAGGCTCATCAGCTGGCCGGTGGTCATGGTTTCGGACACGATCATCCGCGCGCCGAACCAGGAGATCAGCAGAATACAGGTATATACCGCCAGTTGCATAAGGGGGCTGTTGAAGGCCAGGATTTTTTCCGCCTTGGAGAAATCCCGGTAGATGGTGTCCGACACCTTGCCGAACTTCTCCTTTTCATGTTCCCCGCGCACATAGGACTTCACCACCCGGATGCCACGGAGGTTCTCCTGCACCACGCTGTTGAGCCTGTCATAGGTGCGGAAAACCCGCTCGAAGATCGGGTGGGCCCGGGTGGCGATGAGGTAAAGCCCCGCCCCAAGGAAGGGGATGACGCACAGGAAAATGAGAGAGAGTTTGGGGTTGATGGTGAAGGCCATGACCAGGGAGAACACCAGCATCACCGGGCAGCGCACCGCGATGCGGATGATCATCTGATAGGCGTTCTGGACGTTGGTGACGTCGGTGGTCAGCCGGGTGACCAGGCTGGCCGAGGAAAATTTGTCGATGTTGGAAAAGGAATAGCCCTGCACCGCGTAAAACATATCGTGCCGCAGGTTGCGGGCGTATCCCGCGGAAGCGACGGCGGCGTACCGCCCGGACAGGGCGCCGAAGATCAGGGAGATAATCGTGGAGAGCACCAGCGCGGCGCCCACCTTCAGAATCACCCCCATATTGCCGGCTTCGATGCCGTCGTCAATCAGGCTCACCATCAGCAGGGGAATCACCACCTCCATCACCACCTCCATGGTGACGAAAAGCGGGGTGAGGATGGAGGCCCTCTTATATTCCCGAATGCTGCGGGCCAAGCGTTTGATCATATAAGCTCCTTCCCGGCCCTGCCCTGAGGGGACAGCGGCCTTATACAGAGAATTCGTGCGGAATTGTGCGGGCATCCGCCGCCCGTTTATCGTCATTCCTCCCCGTTTGCATTTGTCCGTATCGGCTGTAAGCCTCCTAACAATCAAGAGAGAAAGAAGGCGCCGCTTTAAAGCGGCGCTTTATTCCATATTCCGGATCATCTGCTTGAGGGCCTTCCGGAAAATGGCCAGCTCCTGCGCGTCGATGTCTTTGGTGAGCTGTTCTTCCGTCCGCTTCCGGTCTTCCTCCACCATCTTATGGATATCCAAGGCCTTTTCGGTGAGCACCAGCTTTTTCAGCCGGGCGTCCGATTCCACCGGCTCCCGCAAGATCAGTTCGTTTTTCTCCATCAATTGCAGTATGCCGGTGGCGGTGGAGCGGCGGATGGAAAACTGGGTTTCCAGGTCCCGCTGGTACACGTCGTGATCCCGGTTGTCATACAGATAGCCGATGACCCAGCCGTGCGTACCGGTGAGGTTATCCACATATTGCTTGGTGGCGCTGCCGTCTATGTATCGTTTGATGAGGATGGAAAGCGTCCGGATATCAAAACCGATGGTTTCCCTGGGTGGCAAATCGTCCGCCTCCAAATTGTTAGGTTGCTAACATTATAATCGCTTGCTCTCGGGTTGTCAATTCCGTTTTTTATTTTTCTTCGCCCCTTTTATCAAAAGACCGCGATCTGCCCCCGGAGACTTCGACGCTGACCGAAAACAGAATCCTGATTTTCTATATATAGTATGATCTTGGTTTCTCAAAAGCTAGAAATAGTATTTTTATAGTTAATTACCAATGGATAAACTCAAACATTGTGCATTCTGCGCGATGGAGAGCATTTGCATATAAATTTTACATTTGTTATAACAGAAAGACGGATTTTGTGGGAATTATTCACTGATTCGACAAAAAATTTTCTTTTATCTCCTCTCGAAAGTGTATAAAGCTGCTTTTTCATCCCACTTTATGCAGAATTCTTTGCGTTATGCTTTATTACGCTAAAATTTTGCCATTGAATTCTGGAGGATATGTGCTATAATCAACCTCGATTTGCTCTTGGAAATTACTGGCATTTTTTGCTAATAGTTTCTATCCCTACGCAGGTGCCCGCATAGGGATGCAGACAAAAGGAAACCCGGAATCCATCTGAGGGGATGGACGATAGGATCGCGGCGTGGTATCCCGACATCTGTCGGATGACGGCATCATGGGTTTAGAGGCTTTCGGGGATGGCGGCGCCTTCCTGCGCATAGCCAACGAGCCGGGCCGCCGGCGTTGGAGATTCCTGTCCCGGCAGCGAGGAGGGGGAAATGGAGAAATTGTCTGACGAGCTCCGCTGCTGGCTGATGGTGGAAAAGACGGTCGCGTCCGGCCGACGTCCGGTGCGCTTTTCCTTCCGTCAAGTGGATATGGGCGAAGGGCCGGAGACCGGATGAGGCCTGTAGAGGGCGCTCTTATCAGGCCCTTCCGAAAGGCGCTGACGAGGCGGTTTTTGAGCTTCCGCTTCACGATGGGAGAGGACGGCGGGCGTTGTATGCCAATAAGCGGTTCCACCATCGTCCCTGTCTGCGGTGGCGGCCGGCCTGGAAGAGCCGCCTCCCGATGACGCCCGGAAATTGGAGGAGAAGCTCCTTTATGAGTAAGGGGGCTCCTCCCAATCCAGGGTCAACGGCGTGGGTCCGGTGCAGCTCCGTGCGGATCTGACCGCCTCCGTTGTGAGGACGAATCCGCCTTTTAAAGCCTTCCTCGCATACTGTCGGCCGTATCGGGCCTCCGTCGGTGATGAATGGATCCATGAACGATTGCAGACGGAAAAAGCCGATGCGGCTTCAGGCGCGTTCGCCGGTTGGCGAGGAAGCTCCCTTTTTGAGACCTCAGCATCATGCCCATATCCATCGACGGCCAGATGGAAAAGCTGTTTATCACCTGTGTGAACACCACCCAGGCTATACGGTTCTCCGACAGGCGGACGATGTGCTTGATAAATTGGGAGAAGGAGGCTCTGCACGATGCAGCTCAAGGACGATCGAACAAGACAATGGCGCATCAAATGCCGGTTTCCGAAGGCGCCGTAAAGCGGGTTGTATCAGCTTATACAAAAACGGCCTATCCAGTTTCGCAGGTGAGTTGGTTCGATATTGTCTGAGCGACAAAACGACGGCATTGCCGGGAATCCCTCTTGTGTGAACGACGACCATATGAAACAGACGATGTATACGGCTAAAGTGCCAGCGCAATTATTATGCCAATCTTTTATACTATAGGTATACAATAGCGGTCGATGAATAACAAATATATATTAGGAGTTGTTAAAACATGCGTCTTTTCGGCAGAAAAGGGTCTTCAGAAAAATTAACGGTTAAACGGGTGAAGGGGTATGTTTTCAAAGACTGCAAACTGATCCGCACCTTCGGACTGTTTGTCACCGTAAAGGATCATGATACCCATCAGATTCACATGGCCGATTTCATCGACAACTATTCCACCAGCAGGCAGGCGCTGGATGTTTTTATTGAAAAGCTGTTCCGCCTGGCGCCTTATCAGATTCAGGACGTGATGGACGATGCCAAGCGGGAACGGGAGCTGGAGGAAATGGAGTTGCTGCTGGCGAAGGAAACCTCGGAGCAGCTATAAGGGACAGGGAGCGCGGGGAAGGGCCGGCCCATGGAGGCTCTATAGGGC
>CAKTTT010000100.1 GCA_934615635.1 uncultured Eubacteriales bacterium
TTTAGAAAACCCATCGGGTTTTCTATAGTATACCATGCTTTCGAAAAGGAGAAAAGTCATTTTCCAATAAATTCTCCAAATACCGCCCGGCGCGGCCTCTTCTCCCTCAAAAAACTGCCATCGGCAGGGTGGACAGGACCGTTTCATAAGCACAGGGCTGTTACGGAATTTTCCGCAACAGCCCTGATTCGACTTTATCCTTATTTAATCAATTCCTTAACCTTGGCGGATTTGCCGACGCGGTCACGCAGATAATAAAGCTTGCTGCGGCGAACCTTACCATGCCGGATGATCTTCACATCCGCCACATTGGGAGAATGCAGCGGGAAAACTCTTTCCACGCCAACGCCGTAGGAAACCCGGCGAACGGTGAAGGTTTCGGCAACGCCGCTGCCGCGCTTGGCGATGACGGTGCCTTCAAACGCCTGGATTCTCTCCCGATCGCCTTCACGGATCTTCACATCCACCCGCACGGTATCGCCGATGCAGAACACCGGGGGATTCTCCTTCATGCTGTTGCCGTTGATCAATTTCAGAGCGTCCATTGATAAAATCCTCCTCGAATTTTCAGACATTCATGCCTCCAGGGGCAGAGGACTGTCCGCTTTAATGTCTTGCTTTCGCTTGGCATTAACCCCCACCGCCGGACGGAAACCGGCCGCGGATACCAAATACCGATATATTTTAGCACAACCAACGCAGGATTGCAAGTGTTTTGAAAAAATAATCGTAAGAACTAAGTACTATCCTGAATTTGTATTTTATCATATACCTCCTCCCACCGTCAAGCTGCGGAGAAATATAAGCCGGCCTCTGATTCCGTATCCCTTGCGTTTTCGGCCGGGATGTCCTACAATAGGGTATACATCAACAGTGTGGAAGGGTCGTGCCGACTATGCCTACGGTGAAAATATTTTCTAAAAACGCGACCTATCAAAAATTCGAGGTGCTGAAGAGCAATCGCAACAAGCGGTATAAATACGCCGAATTTCTGGTGGAGGGCGTTCGGAACATCAACGGCGCCCTGCAAAACGGCTGGGATATCCGCTCCTTCCTCTACGCGGGAGGCGTTCCCCTGTCCGGCTGGGCGGAGGGGCTGCTGAACCGGGTGAAAACCCTTGTTAATTATGAACTCACCTCGGCGCTGATGGCGCAGTTAAGCGGGAAGGAGGATACCTCCGAGCTGATGGCGGTCGTCGCCATGCGGGAGGACAAGCCGGAGCGTCTGGTCCTATCCGGCAATCCGGTGCTGGCTTTGTTTGACCGTCCCTCCAATCGGGGCAATCTGGGCACCATCCTCCGTTCCTGCGACGCCCTGGGGGTGGAGGCCTTGATCATCACCGGACACGCGGTGGATCTGTACGATCCCGAGGTGGTGGTGTCCTCCATGGGCTCCTTCTTTCGGGTGCCCGCCCTTCGTTTGACGGACAACGGCGCCGTTGTGGATTTCATTGCGGAGCTGAAACGACGGTTCGACGGCTTTCAGGTCATCGGTACCACCGCCCATCGCCAGCATCCCTTATACGGCGTGGACCTGACCAAGCCGACCCTGTTCATGATTGGCAACGAAACGGACGGACTCTGCCGGGCCTTTAAAGATAGCTGTGATCTTCTAGCGACGATTCCCATGGCGGAGACAGCCTACGCTTCCTCCTTCAACGTCGGCTGCGCCGCCACCGTCATGTTCTATGAAGCGGCGCGTCAGCGTGCGCCGCGATAACCGCCATATGGAACCGCCCCGCCCATCCTGCTCTTATCAGGATGGGCGGGGCGGTTCTCTTTGATGGTTGACAGCGTCTTTTAATGGCAGAAAAACTTGCGTTAAAAGGAGGATCCGTCCGATTATGGGATGCAGGCGCCGGCCGGTAATACATCTTATAATGACCTTCTTCCGGCAGGTGCCCGCCTCACCCCATGCCGTACGGCGGCATATACTGGAAGGAAGGCCGTCCCGCAGGACGGCGCCAACCAACGAAAGGAGACCCGCCATGGACATATACGTCGTGCGGTCCGGGGACAGCCTCTACCGGATCGCTCAAAACGCCGGCGTGCCGGAAAGCCGCATCATCGCCGATAACGGGCTGACGTCCTCCACCAATCTGGTCCCCGGACAAACCCTGGTGATCCAGTATCCCGGCCGTGTGCATACCGTCAGCGGCGGCGAAACCCTCCGCTCAATAGCGGAGCGGTACGGCGTCACCATCAACCAGCTTCTGCGCAACAATCCCCAGCTCGGCGGCCTGCCCGCCATCTACCCCGGCCAGACCCTTGTCATCGATTATAACCAGCCCAAGCAGGGCGAAATGTCTGTCAACGGCTATGCCTATCCTTATATCGATCGGGAGGTTCTGCGCAGGACCCTTCCCTACCTGACCTATATCACCCTGTTTACCTATGGCTTCACCCCGGAAGGGAATCTCATCGACCTGGACGACGAGGAGGTAATCCGCATCGCCCGGGAATACGGCGTCGCTCCCCTGATGCTGATCTCCACGCTGACGGAAGAAGGGACCTTCAGCAATCAGCTCGCCAGCGCGGTGCTCAATAATCCCGAAGCCCAGAACCGGCTGATCGACCAGATCCTGGCAAATCTCCAGGCCAAAAACTACCACGGACTTGATGTAGACTTTGAGTACATCCTACCGGAGGATCGCGCTGCTTATGTGGACTTTATCCGCAACGTCACCACCCGGCTCAACGCGGCCGGCTATCAGGTGATCACCGCGCTGGCGCCAAAAACCTCCAGCGATCAGCCCGGCCTGCTTTACGAAGCCCACGACTATCGGGGCATCGGAGAGGCCAGCAATTTCGTTTTGCTGATGACCTATGAATGGGGATATGCATATGGACCGCCCATGGCTGTATCCCCGCTCAACAAGGTGCAGGAGGTCATCGATTATGCTGTGACGCAGATCGACCGGAACAAGATCTTCATGGGCATGCCCAACTACGGCTATAACTGGACGCTTCCCTTTGTCAAGGGAACCTCCCAGGCCCAATCCATTTCCAATGTGTGGGCCGTGGAGCTGGCGGGGCAGGTGGGCGCCTACATCCAGTACGATCCCGTCGCCCAGGCTCCCCATTTCAATTACTATGACGAGCAATGGCGGGAGCATGAGGTCTGGTTCGAGGACGCCCGCAGCGTCCGCGCCAAGCTGGATCTGGTTCCCCTATACGGGCTGCGCGGCGTCAGCTATTGGAATATCATGAAGTTCTTTCCCCAAAACTGGGCGGTGCTCAACGCGCTGTACACCATCCGGCGGGTGCTCTAACGCCTCAGTTGGCGGCGACCACCGAGGCGCTCACCTCATAGTGCCACCAATTGCAGCCAGTGGCCAGGCTCACGCCCGGCTCCTGGCGGCAGTCGAAGTACAGCCGCTCCTCCTCCAGCTCCTCCAGCGCCTTCAGCTCGCCGTCCAGATACGCCTTCACCCGTTTGGCGGCGCTGCGGGCCCTGGTCACCGCTCCGGCGATGCGGATATCCTGCACCTCGAAGCCGAAGGGCTTGTTTTCCGCCATCCATTGCGTCTCCACACAATCGCGGAAAGTCTCCTCCCGCCGGGCGATTTCCGGCAGTACCTCCTCCGCGAGCCGGAGCAGCTCCTGCCGGTCGTCTGCTTCATAAGCCTGCTTCAACCGGATGCCCACCGTCGCTTTCAGGGCGAGGGCGCTACACATGGCTTCCAGCACCCGGAACACATGGGCGTATCTTCCCGCTCTCTCCGCCGCCTCATGCAGCGCCGCGGCCGTATCCCGATAAAAGGCATCAAAGCCCAGCGCCGCATGACGGTCGAACAGACCCACCATGGGATCCTGGAAAAAGAGGTACTTGGCGGGGTTGAAGCCCAGACTCTTGGGCTGCCCGTCGGGCAGATTCGGCAGATCCAGCCGCAGAAAATCCTCCAGCCTTCCGCCGGTGCAGACGGCGAACCGGGAGGCCAGCTCCTCCTCCGTCACATTTTCATGGAAGCCCAGCTCCGCGAACAATTGGATGCCGGGCAGGGCGGCGTATATGCTGGCATCGCCCCCGTTATCCCCCCAAGCAGTGGCGAAAACCCGCTTTACCCCGAACTGGCGGCAGGCGGACAGCGCCAGGCGGGATACCTTCAGGCTGTGCAGCATTTCCGGCGCGTAGCCGCTCCATTTCCATGAGCCGCCGGCGAAGGTCAGCTCTGGGGAGAGTTTGCCCATCTGGCGGAGATTGAACTCGTAGGTTTCCCGGCGGTCGGCGTAATAATCCCAGTAGATCAGGGATAGATCCTCCGGCACCTGCTTCAACTGGGAGGCGTCCACTCCTTCCTCGGAATGATAATCCTGACCGGTCAGGGCGAAAAACATATCCCCCCACATCATGGGCTGGAAGCCGTACCGGCGGCAGATGTCCATCACCCGTTCCAGATGGCGATACATGATGTCGATGCCCTTGCTTTCGCCAAAGAGCTTTCGGTGCCGTCCCAGCCCCAGATTGGCGGCTTCATCCATGCCGATGTGGATCCTCTTAGTGCGAAAAGCCTCGCGACAGCTCTTGATCATCTTCTCGATCAGCGCGTAAGTGGGCTCGTAATCCGCCAGCAGAATATCGTCGATGTCCCGCAGCTCGGCATATGCGTTCCAGCGCAGCGCCGCATTGAGATGAGCCAGGGTCTGGATGCAGGGGACCATCTCCACCCCGAATTCCGCCGCGTACGCATCCAGCTCGCGCAGCTCCTCCCGGTTGTATCGTCCCCGCATATAGCCGAAATAGGGCTCTCCCTCCACCTCGTATGTGTCCTCGGTGTACAGCATCAGAGTGTTATGCCCCATCAGCGCCAGCGTCCGGATCAGCTCCTTCACCGTGTCGAGATTCAGCACCGCGTTGCGGGAGCAGTCCGCCATCATCCCATTGCCCTCGAAAGCTGCATCCTCCTCCAGCCGGAAGGACTCCTCCGCTTCATGCTCCGCCGCCAGCCCCAGCGCCCGGAAGAAATAAGCCCGTTCCGAGCTGGCGATCACCAACCGATCCCCTTCCCGGCTGACAGACAGGCCCGGCCGCTCCCGGCCCTCGGTCACCAGCTCCACACCCTCGCAGCCGCCGTCCATGCCCAGCCGTTCCAAAATTTCTCTCGTCGCCCGGTCCGCGCCGATGCTGTTGATTTTCAGATGCATCCTTGTCCTTCCTTTCTGTTCCATCAAGGTAATATTTTAAATATAACCATATGTGATTTTAAGCATACTGTAGCACAAAACCGCCGCCCTGTAAACGGGGCGGCGGCAAATTTTAACATTCTTTATTTCCTGCTTTATCTTGTAACGCTGCGTCGCCGTTTCCGGCTGGGGTAACGCCATACGGTGAAGGGCAGCTTGATGCTTTCGGCGCTCTTGTATTCTCTATTGTCCCGGTCTCGCGGATAAAATACGGTCATAGAGCGGTGGCCGCCCCACGCTTTGATCCTCAGGGCAGGGTATTGCCCGCCGCCAGATACACCGCGTACCATTCCTCCCGGGTCAGCTCCACCTGCGCTCCCCGGCAGATATCCGCCAGCCGCGCCGCCTTGGTGGTGCCCACGATGGGCTGCATATGGGCGGGATGCCGCAAAATCCAGGCGATCACCAGGGCGCTTTCACTCACACCCTTCTCCGCCGCCAGCTCTTTCAGCACCCGGTTGAGCTCCGGATACTTCTCGCTGCCCAGAAACACCCCCTGGAAAAAGCCGTACTGGTAGGGCGACCAGGGCTGAATCGTGATGCCTTTAAGCCGGCAGTATTCCAGCACGCCGCCGTCCCGGACGGCCGCCGGCGCGTCCGTCATGTTCACATGAAGCCCCGCGTCGATCATGCCGGTGTGGGCCGGGCCGAACTGGAGCTGGTTGGCGATCAGCTTCTGATGAAGGAAGGAGCCCAACAGCTCCATCTGCAGGGGATTCTGGTTGCTGACGCCGAAATACCGGACCTTGCCGGCGGCGTGAAGCCGGTCGAATGCCTCCGCCACCTCCTCCGGCTCCATCAACGTATCCGGCCGATGGAGAAGCAGCACATCCAGATAATCGGTTTCCAGCCGTTTCAGGCTTCCCTCCACGGCGGACAGGATATGCTCCCGGGAAAAATCATAGCATCCGGGACGGATGCCGCATTTCGATTGGATCCGCATCCGCTCCCGGGGAATCCCGGCGGATTTCACCGCCCTGGCAAACATCCGCTCCGATTCTCCGCCGCCATAGATATCGGCGTGGTCGAAAAAATCGATGCCCTTTTCCATCGCAGTAGCCAGCAGGGCGACCGCCTCCCCCTCCTGCAGCGTATTGATCCGCATACAACCCAGGGAAACCGCCGAGGCGGGCAAAACACCGCCCACACAAATTTGCTTCACGCTTCCTTCCTCCTCTTCCCGGCGCGGTTATTTGATGACCTGAAGGAGATTGCCGATAAACGGAAGGGGCTTGCGCTGTCCCTGGGCGGCGTTGACAATGCCCAGAATCATCATGACGACGCCCAGTACGGTGAGGATCCAGCAACAGACGCCGAAAATCCAGCCCACCAGCGGGATCCAGCTCAACGCGGCGTTAAGAACGCCGGCAATCACGTTGTAGATGAAGAGGATCAGGCCCTGGTTGGTGTGGAATTTCACGTCCTCGTTGTTCTTCTCCACAAACAACCCGAGAATCCACAGAAAACCGATGTAATCCAGAATGGTGATGACCTTGGCCGTGCTGTTGTTTTCCATTTTGCAAGACTCCCTTTATGTATAATTATTGGCGCTTCTTTTATCTTATCAAGGTATTCTCCTCGATGCAACCGTCAAAACGCCGAAAAGAAAAGAAAGTTTTAAGACTTGATGAAGAAATGGAAAAACGCTGTTCCGGCCCCGGGAAACGTGGTATGATAACGCCAGTGTTTACCAAATATCGCAAAAGGAGAGGCGGCTATTGAAGAAGAAATCTGTTTGGAAGCGCATGAATCGCGGGTTTCTGGTTTCCATGGTGCTGGTGGCCGGCGTTTTGATCTACGTCCTGGTATCCCAGCTCATGCTGATACCGGAAAAACAGGCGCTCCGGGAACTGGCTGATTCCGTGCGCCAGATATCCGACGCCGGTCAGATTCAGACGGAGGAGACCCTGCGAAAGCTGGCGGATCCCGCGGAGCAGGCCAAAGAGCTGGAGCGGATACGCAAGGAGCTGGAACCCTATTTTGTGAAGGACTCCTCCTACCTGGCCGTGGAGGCCAAGGCCCTGCTGGATGAAATCCTTTCCCAGATGGACGGCGAACGGCTGACCGACCTGCGGCTTAAGGAAAAGGAAACCGAGGTGGAGAGCTGCATCATCGACGGGGACACGGCCACCATCCGCATGTTTTACGCCTTTACCGTATCCGGCTATTTCTACGATTATAACGATATAGCCGCCAGGGAAAACGGAGAGATGAAGCTGAAAAAAGCGGAGGATACCGACCAATATATGCGCCTGTATCTCACCTGCAAAAAAGAAAACGGCGAGTGGAAAGTCTTCCGGTTCAGTGAATACTACCGCTCTGTGGACAACCATAACATGAGCTTTGTGGAGGTGAGCGAGGAATGAGCGACGTTCTGGTTCTCAACCAAGTATGCAAGTCCTTCGGCCGCCGCCCGGTGGTGAAAAACGTCTCCTTTTCGGTAAAGGAAGGGGAAATCTTCGGCTTTCTCGGTCCCAACGGCGCCGGTAAAACCACCACCATCAAGATGATTCTGGGGCTGCTCTCCATCGACAGCGGCAGCATCCTGGTCAACGGCCACGACATTTCCACCGATTTCAAGGAAGCGATGAAAAGCATCAGCGGCATTGTGGAAAACCCGGATATGTACGGCTACCTGTCGGGCTATGACAATCTGGTGATCCAGGCCCGGGCCTGTGGCGTGGATACGGCCCGCATCGACGAGGTGGTGCAGGCGGTGGGGATGCAGGCCCGCATAAAGGACAAATTCAAATCCTATTCTTTGGGCATGAAACAGCGCCTCGGCGTGGCCCAGGCCCTGCTCCATAATCCCAAGATCATGATTCTGGACGAACCCACCAACGGCCTAGATCCGGCGGGCATCAAGGAATTCCGGGATCTGCTGCGGGGGCTGTCCCATTCCCGGGGGCTGTCGGTGCTGGTTTCCAGCCACATCCTCCAGGAAATGCAGCTAATGTGCGATACCGTGGGCATTATCAACAATGGGGAGCTGCTGCAGGTGGCCTCCATGGAGGATCTGACCACCCGGAGCGCCGCCGGCGTCTACCGCTATATCCTGCGGCCCATGGACAGGGCGGTGGAACTGCTGAAGACCCACGCGGCGGATCGGCTGCAGGAAATCGGCCCCGATTATGTGGATCTCCACGTCACCGAGGAAGAGATCGCCCAGCTCAACCGCAGCCTGATGGAAAACGGCGTGGTGATCTATGGGCTCAACGCGGTGGGGATGTCTCTGGAGCAGAGCTTCATGGCGATTACAGGAGGAGGGAACGTCATTGTTTAATCTGATACGCAACGAACGGCTCAAGCAGTATAAAAAGCTCTCCACCTGGATCCTCATCGGCATTATTCTGCTG
>CAKTTT010000101.1 GCA_934615635.1 uncultured Eubacteriales bacterium
ATGGGGGTGGCCAGGCAGACCAGCACCGCCCACTTCATCTCATAAGGCTCTATTTTTTTACCTAAGAATTCCGGCGTACGCCCCACCATCAATCCGGCTATGAACACCGTCAGGATGGCAAAGGCCAGCATACCGTAGAGTCCGCAGCCCGTACCGCCGAAGATCACTTCGCCCAATTGCATCAGCAGCATGGGGATCATCCCGCCCAGGGGGGTGTAGCTGTCGTGCATGGAGTTGACCGAGCCGTTGGAGGCGGCGGTCGTGAAAGCCGCCCAGGTGGCGGACGTGGCAATACCGAAGCGGGTTTCCTTGCCCTCCATGTTGCCGCCGGCCTGATCCACCATGGAAATGTCCACCGCGCCGTTCTGCGCTAGCTGCGGGGTCGCAGCCTGTTCCGTATAGGCTACGATGCCCAGCGCCGCAACCAGGACGATGAACATGGCCATGAAGATAGCGATCCCCTGTTTCTTGTTCTTTACCGCTTTACCGAAGGTGAAGCAGAGGGCTACTGGGATCAGCAGCAGGGAAATCATTTCCAGAATATTGGTGAAGGCGTTGGGATTCTCCAGCGGATGGGCCGAGTTAACGCCCATGTAGCCGCCGCCGTTGGTTCCCGTCTGCTTAATGGCCACCTGGCTGGCCGCCGGACCCATGGGGACAAACTGCTCGGTGACAAGCCGGACCGCCATAGTCTGTCCGCCAAACGTGACGGTGGCCTTGTGCTCGTCGAGGGATACATCGCTAATCTGGGCATCGCCCAGCACATCGCTGTTCAGAGCCGTGCCGCCCTGCTTGAAGCTGCCCAGAATGTCGCCGGCCAGAATAACGGTGGCGTTCTCCACCGTCTTACCGTCCACGGTGACGCTCCCGCTCTCCTCGTCGATGACGGCCTTCTCAATCCTCTGCTGATGTTCATCAATAGCAAACGTTTCCGTACTCACCGCGATGGGCTCCAGCAGAGAAACCTTTTCAGCCGGTTTGAGGTTCTGGATGACCCCGCCGCCGATCAACGCCACGGAAATCACCAGGTTGAGCGGAATCAGGATATGGACGACGATTCTCGTCATATCCACCCAGAAGCTCCCCAGTCCGTCGGTCTTTACCTTGATAAAACCGCGGATCAGGGCGAACAGCACCGCGATACCGGTGGCGGCGGAAACAAAGTTCTGCACCGTCAGGCCAAGCGCCTGGGACAGATAGCTTAACGTGGACTCGCCGCTATATGCCTGCCAGTTGGTGTTGGTCACGAAACTGACCGCCGTGTTGAAGGACAAATCCCATTTGACACCGGGCAGTCCCTGCGGGTTCCCCGGGAGGACGCCCTGCAGCAGCTGCAGAAGAAAAAGAAACACCAAACCGATCCCGTTGAACAGCAGCACGCTGAGCAGGTATTTTTTCCAGTTCATCTGCTCGTCTTTCTTGACGTGCATCGCTTTGTACACGAGATTTTCGCAGGGCGTCAGGATCCTTGACAGGAAGGTTTTCTCCCCGTCCATAACCTTTTTTATGTAGGCTCCCAGCGGAATGCCCAGCAGAACCAAAATCGCCAGGTATCCTACATACTGTACTACCGTTCCCATGTTACTGCGCATCCCCTTTCATTAAAATGTAGACATAATAGACCAGCAGCGCCGCAGCACACAGGCCCACTATTCCGATGATGACTCCCATAGTCGCTGCACCTCCTTACCCGATCCATGGTATCACGTATCTCATAAAAACGGTGTTAAGGTCCCGGGACCAGTGTTAAGATTCCATTAAGCCGGCGCGCATGTCAGTGGTTTTTCCGCCAAAGCAGCGTGTCCTGAGCCCGTTTGACCGTCACCGTGCCAACCCGTTTGGCCGGCTGCACCAGGCCGTAGCGCGTCAGACAGGCCAGCAGTTGTTCCGCCGCCGGCGCCTCCATATCGCACAAGGGCAGCCGACAGCCGCCCACGTCGAAGCCCATGTCCTTCATCGCCTGCTTGACCGGGATGGGGTTGACATCCCGGAACAGGTTTTCAATGAGCTCCAGATATTCCAGTTGCAGCGTATCGCTTCTCCCAAAATCCCCGTCGAAATAGCTTTGACAGATATCATGCGTGACTTCCGGAACGATATTGGCCAGCACCGAAATGACCCCCTTGGCCCCGATGGCCAGCGCCGAGGTGATCTGGTCGTCGTTGCCCGAATACAGCGTCAGGTTATCCCCACACAAGGCGGAAATCTTGGCCAGTTGGGAAAAGTTTCCGCTGGCCTCCTTGGCCGCCACGATATTCTCGATCTGTGACAGTTTAAAGTAGGTCTCCGGCAGGATGTTCATCCCCGTCCGGGTAGGGACGTTGTATAGAATAACCGGTAACTTGGTGGCCTCGGCGCAGGCTCTGAAATGCAGATACAGCCCCTTTTGGGAGGTTTTATTATAATAGGGCGTCACATGCAGCAACGCATCCGCCCCTGCGTCCGCCGCCGCCTTGGACAGTTCCACCGCGTGAGCGGTGCTGTTGCTTCCCGCGCCGGCGATCACCGGCAGACGGCCGTGCAGCTTTCGGACGCAGAAGGCGATGACCCCGATATGCTCCTCATCGGTCAGGGTGGCGGATTCCCCCGTGGTCCCCACCGCGACGACGGCGTCCGTCCGATTCTCCAGATGAAAATCCAGCAGCCGGTCCAGTTCCTCGTAATTGACGGAAAAATCATCCTTCATGGGCGTGACCAACGCCACGGCGGATCCTTTGAATATCAGCGGCTTCATACTTGTTGCATCCTTTCCTCAGCAAAAGATAATCGACGCTGTTTTGGCGCCAATCTCAGCATATCATAAGCCGGATTAAGTTGGCGTTAGCATTCCCCGTCCCGCATAAAGGTCTCATAAAGATTGTCCTCCCATCGGCATGGAAGCATGACAGGCAGCCGCTTTCGCGGCTGCCTGTCATGCTTCCATGCTGCTTGCTGTCCGGCGGCGGATGCGCTTCCCCTTTTATGTTCCATCCTAACGGCGGCGAAATCCTCTCTCTTTCGCTTCCGGCCGTCCCGGATAGACTCGGAAGGAGCGGTCCGGTCAAGCCGCCATACAAAAAGCCGACCGCTTAGGATAAGCGGCCGGCGGCAAAAGCATTCTTCTAAAAATAAGCGGTATATCGGAGAATCTCAGCGGATTCTCAGCCCATCATAAAATTCCCGCAGCGTATCGCAGGACAGACGGAATTTCTCCAGCTCCTCCTCATTGAGGGAAAGGGTCAGGGTCCGCTGAATACCGTTGCGCCCCACAATGCAGGGAGCCCCCACAAACACGTCGCTCTGGCCGTATTCCCCCCGCAGCATGGCGGAAACCGTCAGCACGCTGCTTTCGTTGCCGAAGATGGCCCGGGTGATCCGCACCAGCGCCATGCCGATGCCGTAATAGGTGGCTTTCTTGGCGGTGATGATCTTTTGGGCCGCCCCCCGCACCTCCTCGGTGATTTTTTCCATATCCTCGGCGCAGAACCGGCCGCCCGACTCTTCACAAATGGAGAGGATGGGCTTGGTAGCCAGCATGGCCTGAGACCAGGGAACAAACTCGCTGTCTCCATGCTCCCCCATCACATAGGCGTGGATATTCCGGGGATCCACCGAAAAATATTCTCCCAGCAGATACCGCAGACGGGCGGTATCCAGGGCGGTGCCGGTGCCCAGCACCCGCCGGGGATTGAAGCCGGACAGGGCGCAGGTCACCCGGGTCATGATGTCCACCGGATTGGTGGCCACCAGGAAGATCCCGTTGAACCCGGACTCCGTCACCGGATCGATGATGGACTGGAACACCCGGGTGTTGCGCTGAAGCAGGTCCAGCCGGGACTCTCCCGGCTTCTGCGCCACACCGGCGCAGATGACCACAATGTCCGCGTTGGCGCAATCCCGGTAGTCGCCGGCGTATATTTTCATATGAGAGCCGGAAAAGGCCAGGCCGTGGTTCAAATCCATGGCCTCCCCCTCCGCCCGCTGCCGGTCAATGTCAAGAAGCACCAGCTCGTCGCAGGCATTCTGATTCAGCAGGGCGTAGGCGTAGCTCATACCCACCATACCAGTGCCGATAAGGATCACTTTACGGTTATCGTTCATCCTGTTTCTCTCCTTTTTTATACCGCTTTATTTTCCCCACTTTCGGGGAAACTATCCCCTAGGGCAGTCTTCTTTCTTCCGGAAGGGAGCAGCGGAACTCACGCCGCCAGCAGCGCGGCGGATATCGGGTCGCCGATAAACATCGCTTTTCGCACAAAGGCGGCTTTCCCCTGCGAATCAGAAGCCGCAGGCACGGTGCCGGCAGGAGCATCGTCAGCAGCGCGGTGAGAAAGGGCGGAAAATCCGCATAACCAAAGGGTGTCAGGCCAAAATAGGAAAAAGCCCTGCGCAGCGTGACGGCGAATGGCAGCACCGTCCCATAGGGAAGCAGCTCCAGGATGAAAGCGGAAACAAGAAAAAGCAGAGACAAGCCGCATCTTTTTCTTCCTCCTTCCTCCCCCTTCCCTCTCCTTCACCCTCCTTCCCCCGCATCCTTATTTTACCATATGTCAAAGGAAATGTCATCCGCTTCCCCCGCCCTTTTCCCTCCTCCGCCGCCATGCTGTGGAAGGATATGAAAAGAAGGGGATTCTTCGTTTTTTACCGTTGAATTTGCTTAAATACGCGCTTTCCCCTTGCAAACGGGAAGATTTTATACTAAAATAATGGCTTGGAAGAGTGTCAACCTTTTAACAAAAATAGAGGAACACGGAAAGGATGTCAGAGAGCAGTATGAATTATCTCAACAAAAAAACCATTGAAGACATCGACGTCAACGGCAAAAAGGTGCTGGTGCGCTGCGACTTCAACGTACCGCTGGCCGACGGTGTAATCACCGACGACAAGCGCATCCGGGAGTCCATCCCCACCATCCGGTATCTGGCGGATCACGGCGCGGCGGTTATTCTCTGTTCCCATCTCGGCCGTCCCAAGGAGGATGACGAGGAATCCAAAAAGAAGGCCACCCTGGCGCCTGTGGCGAAACGCCTGGCCGAGCTGATGGGCCGGGAAGTGAAGTTCACCACCGATATCGTGGGGGACGAAGCCCACGCCATGGCCAAGGCGCTGAAGCCCGGCGAGATCATGGTGATCGAAAACGTCCGCTTCTTCAAGGCGGAAACCAAAAATGATCCTGAATACGCGAAAAAGCTGGCCTCTCTGGCGGATATTTATGTCAACGACGCCTTCGGCACCGCTCACCGCGCCCATGCCTCCACCGCCGGCGTGGCGGATTATCTGCCTGCGGTGTGCGGCTACCTGATCCAGAAGGAAATCACCATCATGGGCGGCGCCCTCGCCAATCCCAAGCGTCCCTTCGTGGCGATTCTGGGCGGCGCCAAGGTTTCCGATAAAATCGGCGTCATCACCAATCTCATCGACAAGGTGGACACCCTCATCATCGGCGGCGCCATGGCCTACACCTTCAAGGCCGCCATGGGCGTGAAGATCGGCGATTCCAAGTTCGAGGCGGACAAGGAGGAGCTGGCCCGGGAGATTCTCAAGAAGGCCGAAGCCAAGGGCGTCCGGTTCCTGCTGCCGGTGGACAACGTCGCGGCGGATGCCTTTGACGTGAACGCCAACACCAAGGTGTTCGAGGGGGATATCGACGACGGCTGGATGGGCCTGGACATCGGCCCCAAAACCCAGAAGCTGTTCGCCGATGCGGTGAAGGACGCCGGCACCGTGGTGTGGAACGGCCCCATGGGCGTGTTTGAAATGGCCCCCTTCGCGGGCGGCACCATCGCGGTGGCCAAGGCCATCGCGGAGAGCGATGCCATCTCCATCATCGGCGGCGGCGATTCCGCGGCGGCGGTGGAGCAGCTTGGCTTTGCCGACAAGATGACCCACATCTCCACCGGCGGCGGCGCCTCCCTGGAGTTCCTGGAAGGGCTGGAGCTGCCGGGCATCGCCTGCCTCAACGACAAATAAGGGGCTGCGCCAGGCAGCCCGCCGCATGACGCAAAATAAGCAGAAGGGGGCTGCTGTAAAATGGAGCATTTTGCAGCGGTTCCCTTTCTCTTTTTTCAGGATGAACCCACTTTATCAGAAAAGGAAGGATACCCTATGCGCAAATATGTCATCGCCGGAAACTGGAAAATGAACAAAACTCCCGCCGAGGCCACCGCTCTGATCAACGAGCTGAAGCCCCTGGTGGCCGACGCCTCCTGCGACGTGATCGTGGGCGTGCCCTTCGTGGATCTTCCCGCCGCCCTGGAAGCCGTCAAGGGCACCCGGATCGGCGTCGCCGCTCAGAACTGCCACTGGGAGAAGGCCGGCGCCTTCACCGGCGAGATTTCCGCTGAGATGCTCAAGGCCATGGAGGTCGGCTATGTGATCATCGGCCACAGCGAGCGGCGCACCTACTTCGGCGATACCGACGTGACCGTGCAGAAGCGGGTGCGGGCGGCGCTGGATGCCGGACTGACCGTGATCCTCTGCGTGGGCGAATATCTGGAGCAGCGGGAGCAGGGCGTCACCGGCGAGGTGGTGGCCATGCAGACCAAGATCGCTCTGGGCGGCGTCTCCGAGGAGGAACTCAGCCGGGTAATCATCGCTTACGAGCCGGTTTGGGCCATCGGCACCGGCCGAACCGCTACCGCCCAGCAGGCCAACGAGGTCTGCGCTCTGATCCGCAACACCATCGCGGGCCTGTACCGCTGGGAGACGGCGGACGACGTGGTGATCCAGTACGGCGGCTCTATGAACGCGGGCAACGCCGCGGAGCTGCTGGCGCAGCCGGATGTGGACGGCGGCCTCATCGGCGGCGCCTCCTTGAAGCCGGCGGATTTCGCCACCATCGTGAAAGCAGCCAGCAAATAAATCCCACGGCGCGGCCGGGCAGGAAGCGCCCGGCCGATGTTTTTTATCCCACCATCGCCCGCGCGCGCCCCGAAAAAAGGGCATACTAAGCACGCGAGTCACCGGAAGAACAGGAGCATGTAGATGAAAAAACCAGTGGTATTGATGATTATGGATGGGTTCGGTCTGAATCCGGACGCCTACGGCAACGCGATCAAGGCGGCTAAAACGCCTCACCTGACCCGTCTGTTTGCGGAGAATCCCTTTACTAAAATCGGCGCCTCCGGCATGGATGTCGGCCTGCCGGACGGCCAGATGGGCAACAGCGAAGTGGGTCACACCAACATCGGCGCCGGTCGGGTGGTGTATCAGGAGCTGACCCGCATCACCAAATCCATTCAGGACGGCGATTTCTTTGAGAATTCCGCCCTGCTGAAGGCCATGGAAAACGCCAAAAAGCCGGGAGCCGCGCTGCATCTGGCCGGTCTGCTGTCCGATGGCGGTGTTCACAGCCACAACACCCACCTATACGGCCTGCTGCAGATGGCGAAGCGGATGGGCGTCGCCAAGGTATTCGTCCATTGCCTGATGGACGGCCGGGACGTTCCCCCCACCTCCGGCAAGGGCTTTGTGGAGGAGCTGCAGGCCAAGATGCAGGAGGTCGGTGTAGGCCGCATCGCCACCGTCATGGGCCGGTATTATGCCATGGACCGGGACAACCGCTGGGAGCGGGTGGAAAAGGCCTACGCCGCCATGGTCTACGGCGAGGGTGTGCAGAACCCCGATCCCGCCGCCGCCATGGCGGATTCCTACGCCGCGGACATCACCGACGAGTTCGTGGTGCCGGTGGTCTGCAACAAGGAGGGCCGGATCAAGGCCGGAGATTCGGTGGTTTTCTTCAACTTCCGTCCCGACCGGGCCCGGGAAATCACCCGTACCCTGGTGGATCCGGACTTTACCGGCTTTGCCCGCCGGGAGGGCTTCTTCCCGCTGGTATACGTCTGCATGACCCAGTATGACGCCACCATGCCGGGGGTGGAGGTGGCCTTCCGTCCCCAGTCCCTGACCAACACCCTGGGAGAATATATCAGCAAGCAGGGGATGACCCAGCTGCGCATCGCGGAAACGGAGAAATACGCTCATGTGACCTTCTTCTTCAACGGCGGCGTGGAAAAGGAATTCCCCGGCGAGGACCGGGTGCTCATCAACTCGCCTAAGGTGGCCACCTATGACCTGCAGCCGGAAATGAGCGCCTATCCCGTCTGCGACGCGGTGGTGGAGCGCATTCGCTCAGGCAAATACGACATGGTCATTCTGAATTTCGCCAACTGCGATATGGTGGGCCACACCGGCGTGTTCGACGCGGCGGTGAAGGCGGTGGAAACGGTGGATACCTGCGCCGGCCGGGTGGCCGAGGCCGTCCTGGAGAGGAAGGGCACGCTGCTGATCACCGCCGACCACGGCAACGCGGACAAGATGTACGAGCCGGACGGTTCTCCTTTTACCGCTCATACCACCAATTTGGTACCCTTCTGCGTAGTGGGATATCCCTGTTCCCTGCGGGAAGGCGGGCGGCTGGCGGATATCGCCCCCACCATGCTGCACATCATGGGGCTGCCCCAGCCGGATGAAATGGACGGCCGCAGCCTGATCCTATAAACTCCGCGACTTTTAAGTACAAAACACCACCGTG
>CAKTTT010000102.1 GCA_934615635.1 uncultured Eubacteriales bacterium
GGGCAACATCGCGCTGGTGCAGCTTCTGGTCCAGTTGGGGATCGTCGGCCTGTTCTATTTCAGCATACGCCTGATCCGGTCGGTCTGGATTATCGGCAGCGCCGCCCTTTTCTACTATGCCGTGGTCGCCTCCTTCGGCTTTACGGAGCGGATGCTCCCCTCCATCCTGCTGCTGCTCATCGGTCTGTTTTCTCTGCTGGCCCGCAACTATTTTCCTCTGCCGGGCGGGCGGCTGCGGCTGTTGGTCTCGGTTCATAAGCTGCAGGCGGCGGCTCTGGCCATCGGCGGCGTCTGCTGCCTGCTGGCGTGGGCGCTGCTTCCGCCCAGCACCGCGGATTGGCGGATTCTGGATACGGATATGCACGGAACGCACCTGCGGGATCCCAGCGGGAACTCCATCGGGAAAATCATTCCCTCCGATTTGTATACCGTCGGGCTCCAGCCCGAGATGGACCGGCTGGGCGGGAACATCTCCCTGAACGATACCACGCCGGTCATGCGGGTGAAGGCCGATCTCCCTTACCTGATGAGGGGCAACGTCTACGACGAGTATACCGGCTCCGGGTGGTTGGCGGCCGACTTG
Source organism: uncultured Eubacteriales bacterium (assembly GCA_934615635.1). Taxonomy (GTDB): domain Bacteria; phylum Bacillota; class Clostridia; order Oscillospirales; family Acutalibacteraceae; genus CAKTXU01. Next base: position 584 of record CAKTTT010000102.1, read on the forward strand.
GCCGCTTATGGGTGGAACGCCGGCGATCAGGCGGCGGAAAAGGCCTTCGGCCGCTATCTCCCCGCCGGCGGCGCGGAGGCCATGTGGCTGTACCAGTCGGTGTTCCCCAAGCGGGACGCGGAGGTAACCATGCTGCGGCGCAACTCCACCCTGTTTGCTTTCGGGCTTTTGCAGGATCTGGAGCTGCGGGACGGTGGCCCCCCGTTTTATAACGAACGGGGCGAAATCTTTGCCGATTCCGTGCTGTATCCCAACGACAGCTATTATTTTACGGCGCTGGTCAATCAACGGTTAGGGGACAATGCGGAGAATTTTGATTTGCTGGCCACCCAGCTAACACAAAACATCGTCTACGGGGATCCCTATTACAAGGAGATCTCCCAGGTATACACGGCGCTGCCCCAGCTCCCCGCCCGGGTGCGGGCCGCCGCCCGGGAGGCGGCCGGGGAGGAGGAATCCCCCTATTTGCAGGCGACCCGGCTGATGGACTATCTGAAAAACGGGGAATTCCGGTATACCCTGACTCCGGGCAGCGTGCCCAAGGACCGGGACTTCGTGGATTATTTTCTGGAAACCAAGCAGGGATACTGCACCTATTTTGCCAGCGCGATGACGGTCATGGCCCGCAGCCTGGGCATACCCGCCCGGCTGGTGTCGGGCTACGGGCTCCAATACCGGGACGGGGACGGGAACTGGGTGGCGCTGCAGAAAAACGCCCACGCCTGGGTGGAATGTTATTTTTACGGGATCGGCTGGATCACCTTTGATCCCACGGCGGGCGTCCCCTATGGGGATCCGGCGGGAGAACCTCTGCCGGGGCCGGCCGCTTCCGGCGGCATGACCACACAGCCCGCCGCGCCCTCTACGGCTCCCTCCGGCGGAAATTCCAGCCGGCCAGCCTCCACGACGGCGCCCGGCGGGGTCACCACGCCCTCCGCGCCGTCCGGTCAAGGGGGAGAGACGCTCCCTGGCTGGGCGACGGCGCTGCTGATCCTGTCGGCGGCGGTGGTTCTCCTGCTTTTGCTGCTGCTGTGGCGGATTCACCGGCATACCACCATTTATCGGCTGGATTGGGTGCGGCGGCGGTTTGAGGACAACGCCGCCCGGGCGGCCCATTACTATACGGATATGCTGCATCAGGCGGCCCTGCTGGGCTACACCCCCGAAACAGGGGAAACCCTGCTCCGGTTCGTCACCCGGATGGCGGGGGACGACACCATACCTGATCAGGCGGTGAGGGAGGCTTTCGGGATTGTAATGGACTGGAAATATGGAGAGCATCCCCCGGCGGATGAGGATCTTGTGCGAATGGCCGCCGCCCACGACGCGCTGGAGACCTGCCTGCGCAGGAGACTGAAGGCGGTGCCCTACTTCTTCCGGCGGGTGCTGCTGGGATAGCATCCGCCCCTGTGCGAGTCCACCCCGGTTTATTTGGAAAGGAAAGGATATCCAATGATTGATGGCTTTTTACGGGTCGCTGCGGCGACGCCCGCGATCCGAACGGCGGATTGCGCCTACAATGCGGAACAGATCCTCGGCTGTGTCGCCGCGGCGCCGGAGGATACGGCTCTGCTGGTTTTTCCCGAGCTCTGCCTGACCGGCTACACATGCGGCGATCTTTTTCTCAGCTCCACCCTTCTCGCCGCCGCGGAAAAAGCGATGCGGCGGATCCTATCTGCGACGGTGGGGCGGGATACGGTGCTGGTGATCGGCTTGCCCGTGCCGGTGGATGCCCGTCTTTTCAACTGCGCCGCCGTCTGCCAGCGGGGCATTCTGCTGGGGCTGGTGCCCAAGACCCATCTGCCCGCTTATTCGGAATTTTATGAGGCGCGGCACTTTTCACCGGCGGGGGAGCAGCCGCTGCCGGTGACCTTTGCCGGGCAGCAGACCCGTCTGAGCAGCCGCCAGCTTTTTGAATGCCGTTCCATGCCCTCTTTCCGGCTGGGGGTGGAGATCTGCGAGGATCTATGGGTGGCGTCGCCCCCCTCGGCGGGGCTGGCGGCGGCCGGCGCGACCTTGATCGCCAACCTGTCCGCCAGCGACGAGAGCATCGGCAAGGCCGCCTATCGCCGGCAGCTGGCGGCGGCCCAATCGGCGCGGCTTTGTTGCGCTTATGTGTATGCCGACGCGGGGGAGGGGGAATCGGCCACCGATCTGGTGTTCTCCGGGCACAATCTGGTGGCGGAAAACGGCGTCGTCCTGGCGGAAAGCCCCCCCTTTTCCGGCGAGCCGGCGGTCACGGAGGTGGACCTCTCCCGCCTGGTTTACGACCGGCGGCGGATGAACACCTTTGCGGCCTCTGACGAGGGCTATGAAAAGGTTTCTTTCGATATGCCGGTGCGCCGGCTGAAGCTGACCCGGGAAATCCCCGCCCTGCCCTTTGTCCCTGCGGATACGGTGGTCCAGTCCCAGCGGTGTGAGGAAATCCTCAACATCCAGGCGGCGGGGCTGGCCTCCCGGCTGCGGCATACCGGCAGCCGGGCGGTGCTGGGCCTTTCTGGCGGGCTGGATTCGGCCCTGGCGCTGTTGGTGACCGTTCGGGCCTATGACCGGCTGGCGCGGCCGCGGGAGGAGATCTGCGCCGTGACCATGCCCTGCTTCGGCACCACCGGCCGTACGCTGAGCAATGCCAGGATTTTGGCGGCGGCCTGCGGCGCGGGTCTGGAGGAAATCGACATCTCTGCCTCGGTGACCAGGCATCTGGCCGATATCGGGCACCAGGGCGAGCACGATGTGACCTATGAAAACGCCCAGGCCCGGGAACGGACCCAGGTGCTGATGGATATCGCCAACCGCTGCGGCGGCCTGGTGGTGGGCACCGGCGACCTGTCCGAGCTGGCGCTGGGCTGGGCCACCTACAATGGGGATCACATGTCCATGTATGGAGTGAACGCATCGGTTCCCAAAACCCTGGTGCGCTACCTGGTTGCCTATGAGGCCAAGCGGTGCGGCGGCCGGATGCGGGAGGCGCTGCTGGATATCCTGGATACCCCGGTCAGCCCGGAGCTGCTGCCGCCGGAGAATGGGGTCATCGCCCAGAAAACGGAGCAGATTGTCGGGCCCTATGAGCTGCACGACTTCTATCTGTATTATCTGCTGAGGTTCGGCTTCTCCCCGGCGAAGATCCACCGGCTGGCTTGCGCCGCTTTCGACGGCCGTTTTACCCCTGAGGAAATCAAGAAGTGGCTGATCGTCTTCCTGCGCCGCTTTTTCTCCCAGCAGTTCAAGCGTTCCTGTCTGCCGGACGGCCCGCGGATCGGCAGTGTCTCCCTGTCTCCCCGGGGGGACTGGCGAATGCCCTCGGATGCCAGCGCCGCTTTGTGGCTGGCGGAGGCGGAGGCCCTTTAGCCCATCGACGGCGTTTTTTGCTGGTGGTCCCGGCAAAGCGGAAAGGGAGGGAGCGGGACAGACAGAGGACTGTTTCCGATGGAGTTTCTTTTGCCGCTTCCCTTCTTGTTCTGCCGTCCGTCGGGTATATTGGTCGCTGCGCCAAAGCGGAGCCCTCCTTATCACCGCCCCGCGCCGGAAATTTTTGATTCCCTCCAGCGGAGCCTTTGCGAAAGCTGCACAAGAGAAGGCGGCCCTGTGGAACCGTGCCGGTTCCCAGGGCCGCCTTTTACCATTGTGGGAGGGGAATCAGTCGATGTCGATCTCCAGCGGCTTATCCAGATCCTCCGAGACGTATTTCCCATTCTTTTTCCGCTGACGGACACATTCGGACAAAAGATACTCGATCTGTCCGTTCACCGAACGGAAGTCGTCCTCCGCCCAGGCGGCGAGCTCGTTATACAGCTTTGAGGAGAGGCGGAGGGGGATCTGTTTTTTCTGCGTGTCCGCCATGTCAATACAGGCTCCCGGAATTGACGACGGGCTGCGCATCGTGATTGCCGCACAGCACCACCAGCAGATTGGACACCATCGCCGCCTTGCGCTCCTCATCCAGGGTGACGACGTTGTTTTCGCTCAGGCGCTCCAGGGCCATTTCCACCATCCCCACCGCGCCGTCCACAATCATTTTCCGCGCGTCGATGATGGCGGAGGCCTGCTGCCGTTGCAGCATGACGGCAGCGATTTCGGGGGCGTAGGCCAGGTAGGTGATCCTCGCCTCCAGAATCTCCAGCCCGGCCTGCGCGACCTTCTGCTGGATTTCATCGCGGATGCGGGAAGCGACGATCTCGCTGGAGCCGCGCAGGCTTCCCTCGTCGGCCACGCCGTCGCCGGTGGTGTCCACGTTGGGGGCCACGTCATAGGGATAGATCCGCACGATATTTCTCAGCGCGCTGTCGCACTGCAGGGAGAGGTATTCCTTGTAGTTGTCCACGTTAAAAACCGCCTTGGCCGTGTCCACCACCCGCCACATCACGGCGATGCCGATCTCCACGGGATTGCCCAGACAATCGTTGATCTTCTGCCGATTGTTGTTCAGGGTCATAATCTTCAGGGAGATTTTCTTATTCGCTATCTCCACGTTTGCGGAGGACTGGCTGGCGGCGATCAGGATGGATTTTCCGGCGCCGCCGTCCACGTCCCCGCTCTGGTTAAGCCGGGTTTTAGCCGCCGGATTCATGCTGGAGCAAAAGGGATTGACAAAATAGAAGCCGTCGTTTTTCAGGGTGCCCACGTAGCGGCCGAAGAGGGTGAGCACCAGCGCCTCCTGCGGCTTGAGGACCTTGAGACCCATAAAGGGAATCCAGCCCACCAGCATCCAGGCGGCGCCCACGATGAGAAGGATAAGGGCTGCGGCGGAGAAGGCGGCTTCCATCAGATAACAGCCGAAAATAAAGCCGGCGATCGCCGCCAGGTAAAGGAGAATGAACACGACCAAAAACGCCATGCCGTTTTTCTTGTTTTCCAAAACTTTTTCCTGCATATAGGTCCCTCCAGTTGTATATGATATCAAAATAATATCATATACATATTGATTTGTCAAGATTATCCGGGAAAGGAGTTGAGAAAACCCCGCCCTCTCTGACGGAGTGCCCTCTGTCGGTTCCCGCGCTCTGCCTTTTCCGGCGGGAATATAAAAGGAAGCGGCCCGGTAACGGAGAGGGGGATGATCCAGGCTTTCCTCCGAACGGGTACAGAGCGGATTGGGTGGGGATATGGGTTAGACATAGGGTAGATATAGGGGGACAAGCGGAAAAGCGATGATAAACGGCGCAGCCGGCGGCTATGCGGGAAATGTCTGAAAGGCCCTGGTTCCGGCCACATCGAGAGGAGTGTCGGGCAATCGCCATTTGCCACGCGACAACCTTCCCCTCTCTCGATCCAAAGACAGCTCTATCTAAAAGAGAGGCGCTGCCTGGCTTTCGAGACCGCACGCCTCCACCTTCTCCCTTTCCTCTCACCGTTTCCTTTTTTCTACTCACCGTTGAAGCTTCCTGTTCCCGACAGTGCCGGAGGTTCGCCTGCAAAAAAGCCCTGGAGTGGAGGAAACCTCCATTCCAGGGCCTTGGCGTTAATCCGTCTCTTGTTTTTGCGGATCCTCTGCAAGCGCCTCCGGGGCGTTTTCTTCCGGGTGCGGGGCTTCCGGCTCCCGCCGGGCGGCGCCGGGGTAAAAACCGTACAAATCGAAATCCTCCGGCGAAACGGCAGGGGGTTCCTCTGCCGTTGGCGCTTCGCCGGGAGAGCAATCGTCCGCGGCGGCGGTCTCCGACTCCTCCGAGGGAAGGAACAGGGGCGTGTCCGCCGTTTCGTGTTCCTGGTGAAGGGCGGCCTGTTCCAGCTCCAGTCGACGGCGCATCCGGCGGTCGAAGCAGGTCATCAGCACCAGATAAAGCAGGAAAAGCGTCAGGGCGGCCAGGGAAAGCAACAGACCGTACTTCAGGCCGGGGGTCATATAATCGAAGCGGATGGTGACGTCGGTCCCTGCCGGACAGAGCACCGCCATGAAGCCCACGTTTGCTTTGACGATCTGGGCCGGTTCCCCGTTGACGGTGGCGCTCCAGCCTTCTTCATAGGGGACGCTGAAAAAGACGTAGTTTTCCTTTTCCAGCGTGATGGTGGCGGTAAAGCCCCGGTTATCCCGGGTAAAGGAGTCGGCGGCCGTTTCCCGGCGGGCAAGACAGTCGCTGAAATACGCATTCTGAGAATAGGAAACGTTCTGCGCGGACAGGGAGGCAAGAGCCTGAGGAGGGGCGGCGGCGTTTTCCTCCTCCAGCACGATGGCCTTGAGCAGCGCCAGCTCCCGCTGATACTGGGAGAGCGCGTCGTATTCCTCTCGGGTCAAATAGGCGTCGTAGGTGAAGCCCATGGGGATATAATACTGATTTTCATAGATGAAGAAGCCGTTTTGCTTGTCGGCGTAGGTCCAGCCGGGCATCTTGGTGGATCCGGCGTATTCAAAATATTTATCCTCGCTTTTGGCATACTGCATATTGTCGCTGTTGTCGTAATCGAACAGCCAACGGGTGGACAGCAGGCTGCGCAGAGCATAATGGGAGGCCTCCGGCCGGCTGCCCACGCTGCGGGGCACCCCCACGGATTCGTAGAATTCCATCACCGAGCCGGGCACAATGCTGTGAAAGGCGTTGATGGTGGGCAGCTTCCAGAACATGGCCTGATTGTCCATGCCGTCGTTCATGTCCACCCTCACCGTTTCCTCCGGATCGGGGAGGGAGATTTGGTCCGCCCCCTCGATTCCCCGCTCGATGACAAACCGGTCCGGATAGTTGGAGTTGGCCTTGCCCAGCCCGATGAGATACCAGCCGCTGATAAGGGAGACGCACACGATCACCCCGGTGGTCCAGCGGAAGAAAAGCCTCCTGTCCGCGTGCAGCAGCATGACCAGCAGGCAGGCCAGTAGCAGCCCCACCACGGTGATGGCCACATAGATCCAAAAGCGCCCCACATCGTTCATCAGGCCGAACTGGAGCTTGCCGGTTTCCTCATCCGGCGTCCAGCTCTTGGGCATAAAGCCGATGAGCAGCACGAAAAAGCCGGTGATGCCGAAGGTCCAGCCGAAGGCGCGCTTCCATTCCACCGGCCGTTCCTCCTCCTGATCGAAGCAGGTCACGGTCGCCAGCACCAGCATGAGCACCAGCATATAATACCAGCGGGCGTAGTACATCCAGTTGAATAGCTGGAACATGGCGTTGAAGAAGGGAACCAGGGTACAGATCACCAGGATGATTAGCATACGCCGCAGCCAGTCGCTGTGCTTGCGGGACTGGAAATAGGCGATAGCGCCGCAGCAACTGAAAACCGGCAGCCAGGCGGACATGGAGGACCACTTGTTGTCCGAGTCGGGGAAAAAGTTGGGCCGGGCGGGGATATCCTGGGGGAAGAAGAAGGAATGGATGATGTCGAACAGACGCTGGGGTTTGGTGTAGATCAGCGCATCCCAGCCGGCGAGAATGTCGCCGGTGCGGTTGTTCTGGATCACGGCGAGATAGGAGGGAAGCAGGATCACCCCCGCCATGGCGGTGCCGATCACCGCCTCAAAGCCGAGCCAGAGGAACTTGCCCAGGGTACATTCCCAGTCTCCGGACAGCATACGGATGAGCCAGTAGATAAGGAGGAAAAATACCTGGCCCACAAAGAAATAATAATTGCTCAAGGCGCTGAGGAAAACCGTCAGGGCAAACAGACCGCGGCGGTTTTCCTTCATATACAGCTCCATTCCCAGCAGCATCAGCGGGAAGTAGACGATGGCCTCATGGAAATGATTGAAGAAGACATTGTAGATGGAAAAGCCGGAAAAGGCGTACAGCAGGCTGCCGATGACGGCGTTTTCCGGCTTAACGAACCGCTGCAGATAGAGATAGGCGGTCAGGCCGGAGCAGGCGAATTTCAAAATCAACAGCGGCCCCATGAGGTAGGGGACCGCCGCGCTGGGGAAGGGAAGGGTCAGCCAGAAAAAGGGGCTGCCCAGCAGATAGAAGGAATA
>CAKTTT010000103.1 GCA_934615635.1 uncultured Eubacteriales bacterium
TATCCGCAGCGGACCAGGCAAGCCCGGCCGCTACCCATCATCTAAAAAGGGATGACTTTATATGTACCTGATCCTTCATGTCAGAAAATGGCTGGCCGGCGGGCTGGCGGCCCTGCTGTTGCTGGTGTCCGGCGCTATCCTGCTGCACGCCGCCCTGCCGGTGGACGCCGCCGTCGGAGAAGGCGACGTGAGGCTGCCGATTATCATGTACCACGGCATCCTCAAGGAGGAAAAAAGGCAGGGAAAATTCGTTATCTCCCCCGCGCAGTTCGAGGACGATTTGCGGTATCTGCAGGAACAGGGCTACACCACCGTGGTGATGGCGGATGTGATCGATTTCGTCCTCAACGGCACCCCCCTGCCGGAAAAGCCCGTCATGCTGACCTTCGACGACGGATACTACAACGACTATGTCTACGCCTATCCCTTGCTGAAAAAATACAACAGCAAAATGGTGTTTTCTCCCATCGGCCGGTATGTGGATCAGTACAGCGACTCCGACGAACGCAACGCCAATTATACCCACGCCACCTGGGACGATATCAACGAAATGATCGCCAGCGGCCTGGTGGAGGTGCAAAATCACACCTACAATATGCACGCCAATCAGGGAGGACGCAAGGGGTGCATGAGGAAAAAAGGGGAGCCGGTGGAGGCGTATCAGCAGGCGCTGCGGGAGGATGTGGGGAAAATGCAGTCCCGTATGGAGGAGATGACCGGCGTCATCCCCACCACCTTCGTCTATCCCTTCGGGGCCATCAGCAAGGAGGCACGGCCCGTGCTCAAGGAGCTGGGCTTCCAGGCGACGCTGGTGTGCGAAAGCCGCACCAACACCCTCACCGACGATCCGGAATGCCTCTACGGCCTGGGACGGTATCTGCGCCCCAGCGGCATCGACTCCAAAACCTATTTCACCAAAACAGTAAAGCTTCCTTAAAGGAGGAATGGTCATGCCCGCCATTTTTCTCAGCCCGTCGGTGCAGGAATACAACGCCTACGCCGGCGGCGGCAACGAAGAGGACGTTATGAACCAGATCGCGGACGCGATGGAGCCCTATCTTCGCTCCACCGGTATCCGGTTTACCCGCAACGATCCCGACCAGACGGTCGGCGCGGCTATTCGCCAGTCCAACGCCGGCAACTACGATCTGCACCTGGCCCTTCATTCCAACGCTTCCCCTCCCGCGCTTGCCGGGAAGCTTAGGGGCACGGATGTATACTACAGCCCCAACAGCGTCAGAGGGAAACGGCTGGCGGATATCATCGCCAACAACTTCCAGCGGATTTATCCCCTGCCGGACCGGGTGCGCGCCCTTCCCACCACCTCTCTGGCGGAGGTTTCCCAAACCCGGGCGCCCACCGTCCTGATCGAAACCGCCTACCACGACAATCCCGAGGACGCCCAGTGGCTGCGCACCCATGTGCAGGAAATCGCCCGGAATCTCACCCAGGCTCTGGCGGACTATTTCGGCATCCCCTTCATCGAAGCGCAGCCCGCCCGGCCGGGTACGGTGGTAACGGCCCGCGGCTCCCTGAATATCCGGAACAGGCCGAGCCTGGACGCCGCCGTCATCGGCTCCGTCCCTATGGGATCTACCCTCCAGGTGCTGGGACAATGGAACGACTGGTATGTGGTGGAATATAACGGCGTTACCGGCTACGCCAGCCGCCGGTATATAGAAGCCTGATCTTTATTCCTGAAAAAAGCACCCGCCGGTTATTGACATATGTCAATAACCGGCGTAAACTATAGGGGAGGAAGGGAGGGATCCCCATGCCCCGTCCATCCAAATGCAGGCGCGTCTGCCTCATGCCTCCCGGCGGTACATTCGGTCCCCTGCAACGGGAGAAACCGGTGGAAACCCTCGTCATGACCGTCGACGAATACGAAACCATCCGTCTGATTGATCTTATGGGCTATACACAGCAGGACTGCGCCCGCCAGATGGGGGTTGCCCGCACCACCATTCAATCCACCTACAACCGGGCGCGGCACAAGCTGGCCCGAATGCTGGCGGAAGGCAAAGATCTGCGGATTTCCGGCGGGGATTACCGGCTCTGTCCCCATCAGGAGGAATGCGGCGGCAAATCCTGCCGTCGCCGCTGCCCCGTCCGCTGTACCGCCTGCGATCAATGCGGCCGCACACCTCCGGGACCGGCGGAACCGGGCTCCGGCAAATAAACGACAAGGAAAAGGAAGGATGTTCTGATGAAACTCGCAGTCACGTATGAAAACGGTCAGGTATTTCAGCATTTCGGCCATTGCCGCCAGTTTAAGCTGTATACGGTGGAGGATGGCCGGATCATCGCTTCCGAGGTGGTGGACACCAACGGCAGCGGTCACGGCGCCTTGGCGGGCTTCCTCCAGGCCAAAGGGATCGATACCCTGATTTGCGGCGGCATCGGCGGCGGCGCCCGCACGGCGCTGGCCCAGGCGGGAATCGCCCTCTATCCCGGGGTGACCGGGGATGCCGACCGGCAAGCAGAGGCGCTGGTGGCCGGCACCCTGCGCTATCAGCCGGACGCCGTTTGCGCCCACCACCACGGAGAATCGGAAAACGGCGGTCACGCCTGCCACGAACACACCGACGGCTGCGCCGGCGGTCATTGCTGAAGCAGGAGAAAGAAGAAGCGGATCGCTTTTCACGCCGTAATAAGCTGATCGGCCATACCACCGCTATCGGCTCTCCATGCTCCGCGGCGCAAGGCTCCCCAGCGGGGAATGCCTCACAGCCACGGGACGCTGCGCGCGGCTGTCGCCGGAAAAATGACCGGTCGGAAAGCAGCCTGCCGTCTGTTTATGGCCCTCGCTGCAGAGGGAGGGGGAGCCGCCATCCGGCGTCTGCCGGAAAGGTAGGGCGTCCCCCGGTATCCCTTCCAGAGCCTCCGCGGCTACCAGGAAGCTCACCGGATCCCACGCCGTCCGGGCAGCCATCATGTGGTTTCCCGTCGCTCCCTTTTTCGCCCGGCTCCTGCCACAAGCAGAACCCGCTTCCCAGGGTCCGGCGAATGTACGCAGCGCGGCAACCCGTAAACGGGTCAAATGCACTTGTTTTTATAAAGTCTTTGCTGCCGATCCCCGGCTTTCCCGGGGAAATGCTCAAGCCAATATATACAAACCAACGGGACCGATGCCTTTTGGCATCGGTCCCGTTTTAACAACTGTTTCTTTTCAACTCATCCTCATTCCAGCCCGCGCAGATAGTCCATAAAGCCTTCCTTGTTTTCCCGCGCCGTCGTCGTGGGCCGGCCCAGATCCTCCCGGGCGCCGATGGAGCATTTGACTTCAATCATGCTCAGTTCCGATCTGGTTTTGGCGGCGGCCAGCTCCCGGTCCAGCGCCTCAAAGCTGTCCACACTGACGGCATAGGGATAGCCGCACGCCCTGGCCAGCGCGACAAAATCGATCTTCCCCGCCACGGTGGGCATACCGCCCACCGTTTCATGGGCCCCGTTGTTGATGATCACATGAACCATATTGCCGGGGTGATGGGCCCCTAAAACGGCCATGGCTCCCATATGCATCAGCACCGCGCCGTCCCCGTCCACACACCAGATCTTCGCGCCGGGCTTGTGGACAGCGACTCCCAGCGCGATGGAGGAACTGTGCCCCATCGAACCGACCGTGAGAAAATCGTACCGATGGCTCTGGCCGTTGGCCTCGCGGATCTCGAACAGCTCCCGGCTGGCCTTGCCGGTGGTGGATACGATGGGGTCCTCCCCCGACGCCGCCACAATATGCCGGATGATCTCCTCCCGAGACATGGCGTAATCATTGGCATAGGCGGTCTTCCCGTCATAGGTGAGCGCACCCTTGCGCACAACGAACGCCACATCTCTGCCCTGCGCCAGAAGGCCCCGGAAATCCTCCATGGCCGCCGCCGCTTCCTCCTCCGTGGTGTCCCGGCCGATGACAAAAGCCTTTATCCCCATATCCTCCAGCAGCTTGAGCGTCACCTCGCCCTGGTAGATATGCTGCGGTTCGTCGTGAACGCCGGGTTCCCCCCGCCAGCCCACAATAAAAATCATCGGGATCCCATAAACCTTCTCGTTCAGGAGGGAAGCCACCGGGTTGATGATGTTTCCCTCCCCGCTGTTCTGCATATACACGACGGGTACCCGGCCTGTGGCCAGATGGTAGCCCGCCGCCAGAGCCGTGCAGTTCCCCTCGTTCGCTGCAATCACATGATGCCGCGGATCGATGCCGTAGGTGTTCATCAAATAGTTACAGAGCGTTTTCAACTGCGAGTCCGGCACCCCCGTGTAAAAGTCGACGCCGATCATTTCCACAAGTTTTTCTACCTTCACGACGTTTATCCCTTCCTATCCGTCAATCGATGGCCAGAATCCGGCGATAAAGCGTTTCCAATGCCCCGTCGTCCAGCCTGACCGGATTGTTTTTCAGGCGGACCGGGTTCACCGACGTTTTGAGGAGCTGGAGCTCCCCCTCCCCTTTCCTCTCCGGCGGAGCCAGCTCCAGATCGGCCAGGAACGCCTGGAAGCGGGCGATGGCCGCCTGCGCGTCCGCGCAGCCCATGGCGTCGGCGATTTCCCCGAACACCGAACGCAGATACCCCTTCCCCCTGGGATCCACGCATTCCTCCACATGGGCCGTCATATAAGGCCAAAGAGCCGCCACGCACAACGCCGCCGCATGGCCGTGGGCGATGCCGTACAGGCTGGTCAGCTTGTAGCACATGGCGTGGCCCGCGGTGGTCTGGGTGATATTGATGGCCCTGCCCGCCAGGTTCGCGGCCTTGAGCATGGCGGCGTTTCCCCCGTCGTCATTGGCCAGATACCGGTCCTTGTTTTCCAAAATCATCCGGATCGCCTCCCGGGCAAACGCCTTGCTCTCCTGGGTGGAATTGACCGACCAGAAGGATTCCAGCGCGTGGCAGAAAGCATCCATCATGGTGGCCTTTTTCTGATAGGCGGGCAGTGTTTTCAGCACGGATGCGTCCATCAGCACCGCGGAGGGAATACAGCTTTCATCGCAAACGGACTGCTTCTCCCCCTTATAATAAACGACCGCATAGCGGGTGGCCTCGCTTCCGGTGCCCGCTGTGGTGGGAACCGCCAGCAGCGGTATATCGTTGGGGACGATCTTCTGCTCCAAATAGTTGATACCGGGATCCATATGGGCGTAGAGCTTGATGCATTTGGCCACATCCATGGCGCTGCCGCCCCCCACGGCGATGATCAGGTCGCAGCTCTCCTCCCGGAAAAGCCGCACGCCCTCCACCGCCGATTCATAAAGCGGATTGGGCTGGAAGCGGTCAAATCGAGCCACCTTCACCCCGAGACGCCGCTCCAAGGCATCGAAATACCCGCTGATCCGCAGGAAGGGCAGGGCGCTGTCGCATACCAGCAGCACCCGTTCGGCCCCCGTCTCCCTCAGATACGCATCCAGCTCCGCATAATTCTCGCTTGCATTCAGGATTCTCTGTGTCATTCCGTATTCCCTCTGCCTATGGCGTCAGTTTTCATCGGGTATCAGGGTGATGATATCCTTGATGGACATGCACATATCGTCGCATTCCTTCGCCCGGTGATGCTCCAAAATCGTGCGGGCCGCGTTCTGCATGGCCGGGAAACCGGTCCTCGTCAGTTGGTTCGCATAGATCACCACATTCACCCCATGGGCCTTGAATTCCTCCTCCGTCACCGTGTTGAAGGAGGTGGGCACCACCACGATGGGCGTGGACGAATCCTGCTCCCGGAATTTTTCCACAAACTCAAAAATCTCCGCTGGATCCTTCTTCCGGCTGTGGATCATCACCGCATCCGCCCCGGCGGCCGTATAGGCAAACGCCCGCTCCAGCGCGTCCTCCATCCCCTGCTCCAGGATCAGGCTCTCGATCCGGGCACAGATCATGAAATCCTTGGTTTTCTGCGCCCGTTTTCCCGCCGTGATTTTGGCGCAGAAGTGAGGAATGGAATCCTGTGTCTGCTCAACCTCGTTGCCGAAGAGAGAGTTCTTCTTCAGCCCGGTTTTATCCTCGATGATGACCATGGAGACGCCCATGCGCTCCAGCGTCCGGACGGTGTAGATGAAATGTTCCGTCAGCCCGCCGGTGTCCCCGTCGAAAATGATGGGCTTGGTGGTCACGTCCAAAATGTCGTCGATGGTGCGGAAGCGGGAGGTCATGTCCACCAGCTCGATATCCGGCTTCCCCTTGGAGGTGGAATCGCACAGGGAGCTGACCCACATGGCGTCGAACTGATGCGCCTCGCCGTTCTGATACACCACCGTTTTTTCCGCGATCAGGCCGGTGATGCCGCTGTGGGCCTCGATAGCCGTCACCATCCCCTTCATGGCGATGGACCGCTTCAGCCGGGAGCGGCGCACATCGGGCAGGGACAGATCGGCTCTGGCCCGGTCGTCCAGCGCCTTGTATTTCTCATCGTTGGCGTAGGGGAACTCCACCAGCCGTCCGCCGTAGGAAGCCAGCACGGAGGTCACCTCGTCCCGCACCGGGCGCTGGAAGCCGGTCACCCAATCGTCGCCATGCACCACGTAGGTGGGCCAGTATTTTTCCAGGTTCTCTTTATAGCTCAGGGTTCTCTGTTCCACCACCTTGTACACGCCGGCGATATTTTCAAACATGGTTTTCCGCTCCGCAAAGGGGAGCAGCGGGAACCGCTTATAGCTGACCACCGCTTCATCCGATAAAACGCCGACGATGAGCCGACCCAGCCGCTTCGCCTTTTTGATCAGAGAGATGTGGCCGCTGTGCAGCATATCGGTGGAAAAGCACATGTAAACCGTACGGCTTTCCACCTCCTTCAGCCGTCCAGACACCACTGCCAGATCCTCCGGATTGTCAATTTCGCTGCATAGCTGGTCCTTCACGTCCAGCAGCCTTATGTCACAGCGGTCGCTGACCTCGTTGAGCGCCTTCTCCGCATAACACTTCACGTCCCCGCTCTCGCAAAGGGCGACGATCCGGTCCAGCCAGATCCTCCAGTCCTCCCTTTTCAGCTTATATAGGGGCTGGGCGGTCATGGCGTCGTTGAAAAATTCAACGCCTACCTTGGCGATCCGTCCCTCCCGGACAACGGCCTTAAAATCCTTTTCCGGCAGCGGCAGGGTGGAGCTGACCGCCATACAACTGGATTCCCCGGCAAGCAGCGCGTCGATCACCGTATTTTCGAAGACCAGATCCCCGTGCATCAAAACAATGTCGTCGTCCAGATGCTCCCTGGCGCAGTAAATCGAATAGATATAATTGGTTTCCCTATAAAGCGGATTATTCACAAAGGTGAACCTGATCGGCAGGTCCAGGCTCTGGCAGTAATTCACCAAAATGCCGTCGAAAAGCCCGGTGGTCATCACCACCTCGTCGATACCCGCCTCCGCGAGCTGCCGGAGCTGTCGGCTCAAAATCGTCTCCTTCCCGGAGATTTCCGTCATACACTTGGGCTGCTCGGCTGTGAGAACGCCCATGCGGCTCCCCATACCAGAGTTCAGAATCAGTGCTTTCATGCAATTTCCTCCCATTGCGCATACTTCATGGACCCGGAAGCCCATCCTCTCCGGTCCGTCCTATAGATATCGCCGGTCCTCCGCCCGAAGCCCGAAAAGGCCCCTGCGTCTCTGCGGCCGCCGCGCGGGCGGAGCCGCTGGCCTAAATGTTTTCATCCGCCGCGTGTCCTTTGGCGCGGATCACCTTGACCACCTGATCCACATACTGCCGGCAGAGTTCCTCCGTTTCGGCCTCCACCATCACCCGGACGACGGGCTCCGTGCCCGATTCCCGCACCAGAATACGCCCGGTATCCCCCAGACGGCCGCTCACCTCGTTCACCGCCGCCCAGACGTCCGCATCCGCCTGTGCGGCCGCCTTGTCTTTCACCCTTACGTTGACCAGCACCTGGGGATAGATCACCAGCCCCTCCGCCAGCTTGCTGAAAGGCAGCTTCCGCGCCATCATGACCTCCATCATCTTGAGGCTGGTCAAGATCCCGTCGCCAGTGGAAGCGTATTTGGAAAAAATGATGTGACCGGATTGCTCTCCGCCGATGCGGCAGCCCTGCTTCATCATATATTCATAGACGTATTTGTCTCCCACCGCCGTTTTGGCATAGCCGATGCCGCAATCGTCCAGCGCCTTATACAGGCCAAAATTGGACATCACGGTGGTCACGACCGTGTTATTCACCAGCTTGCCCCGCTCCTTCATATAGCGGCCATAGATGTAGAGAATGTGATCGCCGGTCACCACATTTCCCTGCTCGTCCACACACAGGCAGCGGTCGGCGTCGCCGTCATAGGCAAAGCCCACATCCAGGCCCTTTTCCACCACAAATTTCTGCAGGCCCTCGATGTGGGTGGAGCCCGCGCCGGCATTGATATTCAGGCCGTCCGGCTCGGCGTTGATCACATAGGTGGTGGCGCCCAGCGCATCGAATACGGATTTCGCCATGTTCCAGGCGCTGCCGTTGGCGCAGTCCAGCCCCACCTT
>CAKTTT010000104.1 GCA_934615635.1 uncultured Eubacteriales bacterium
GGAGCCCAACAGCGTCCCCATCATCGTCCAGTTGCTGATTGTGGAATTCATGATCGACGGCATAAAGCTGGCCTCATTGAACACTCCCAGCGTCCTCAACAACGCCTTCGGGGTGGTGGGAGCCCTGTTGCTGGGGGAGTTCGCGGTATCAGCCGGGCTGTTCGTTCCCGAGGTGCTGCTGTATATGGCCTTTGTTTCCGTCTCCAATTTCACCCAGCCCAGCTTTGAGCTGGGCTATGCCTTCAAGCTGTTCCGCATCCTTTTTCTGATTCTGACGGCGCTGTTCCAGTTCTGGGGATTCGCGGCGGGGGTGGTGCTGATGCTCCTGGTCATGGCCACCACCCGCACCGTCACCGGCCGGACCTATCTCTATCCTTTGCTGCCCTTCAATAAGGCCGCTTTTCTCCGCCTGCTGCTCCGCCGTCCCATCAACAATGAAAACAGTTGATTCCTTTTCGTCCGCGCGGCCTCTCCGCCGCTGCTGGAAAGGGCGCTCCCGGGAGAGCGGGAGCGCCCTTTCGCCGTTTTTTCCAGAAAGGGACTCGCTACCTTTCTATTCTACCAAATCGCTGTAATTTGACCAATATCCCCAGCGTGGGATGTGCTTCCTATAAAACTTGTAATTTATGGAATCCTTCCTCTTCTCTAAAAGACCAGCCCAATGGCCATCTGCCGTCGTTTATAGGCCTCTTCGTGTTCCAGGCCCATCCTCTGCGCTTCGGGTGCGGGTGGCTTTCCCTATATCCCTCACCTTATCGGGCCAACTTGACCCGATGACACGGGGGGGCCTTAGCACCCGGTCTCCGGAACCCTCCGTTCGGCACTATGCCCCGTTATTCGGGCGCAGCGCCGTTTTCTTTTGCCGATAGTCGCCATAGAAATCCGTCGGGGAGAGGCGTATAATGGATGCAGCATAAGACGGAGGGAGCATTCCGGGGTGGACTGGGATCATGTACGGATGGAAAAATGGCGGGAGCGGGTCGGCGGCAATCTGCGTAAGGCGGGAACCCATCTGCTGACCTTCTGCAAATGGCTGGCGTTTTCGGTGGCGGCGGGGCTGGGAATCGGCGGGGTCGGCGTGCTGTTCCACTACAGTATCGAAGGGGGCGCGGCGCTTTTCAAGGCTCACGGCTGGCTGCTCTGGCTGCTGCCGGCGGGCGGCGCGTTGATTGCGCTGGCCTATAAGCTCTGCCGCATGGAAAAGGACCGGGGCACCAACCTGGTGCTGACAGCGGTGCGCAGCACCGAACATATCTCCCTCCTCACGGCGCCGCTGATCTTCTTCTCCACCTGCCTGACTCATCTGCTGGGCGGCTCCGCCGGGCGGGAGGGCGCCGCGCTGCAGATGGGCGCCAGCCTGGGGCGGGGAGCGGGGCGGTTGCTGCGTCTAGACGACAAGGATATGCGAATGATGACCATGTGCGGGATGAGCGCCGCCTTTTCCGCCCTGTTCGGTACCCCCATCGCGGCGGCGGTATTTTCCATGGAGGTCGTCAGCGTGGGGGTGATGTATTACGCCGCCATTGTCCCCTGCCTGCTGTCCTCCTTGGCGGGCGTCTGGCTGGCCGGTGTATGCGGCGTCGCGCCGACCCGCTTCCCGCTGGAGGGCGTTCCCGCCCTGGGGTGGCTGGACGGCGGGAGGGTGCTGCTGCTTGCCGCCCTGTGCGCCCTGGTGAGCATCCTTTTCTGCCGCAGCATCCGTCTGGCAGGCAGAGCCTACGCCCGCTTTCTCCCGCAGCCCATCCTCCGGGCCGTCGTGGGCGGTCTGCTGGTGATCGCGCTGACCTATCTGTTCGGCACCCGGGATTACAACGGCGCTGGCATGGACGTCATTTTGCGGGCGGTGAACGGCCAAGCCCGGCCGGAAGCCTTTCTGCTGAAAATCCTTCTCACCGCCGTGACCCTGGGAGCCGGCTTCAAGGGGGGCGAAATCGTCCCCACCTTTTTCGTCGGCGCCACCTTTGGCAATGTAATGGGCGGCCTGCTGGGGCTGAACCCCTCCTTTGGAGCGGGAGTGGGGATTGTGGCCCTTTTCTGCGGCGTCACCAACTGCCCCTTGACCTCCCTGCTCATCAGCGTGGAGCTGTTCGGTTCCCAGGGGATCCTATATTTCGGCATCGCCGCGGCGGTGAGCTATAGGCTCTCCGGCTACTATGGCCTATACAGCGAGCAGAAAATCCTTTATTCCAAGCTGCGGCCGGAATTCATCGATCAAAAGGTGAAATAATCGCTTTCCGGCTTTTGATCGTCCGGGGGGAGGGGGGAAAGGATAGCGTCCGCTTTTGGCCATCCGTTGCAGACTTCGCTTTTTCGGAAAGGAGCGGGAAGATTTTCTCTCTTTTTCCCGCCCTATTCGATCCGCGCGCGTTGCCTTCGGGCCGGCGGAGCGGCCGAGGTTTCCTGCCGGCTCGCCCGATTTTGCACGTCCCCGCCTGTCCGACAGCCAGTCCGACAGCCCGTAACCCCCCTTTCTTGCTGCGGCGGCAGTCCCCCCTGCTGATAAAAAACCTGCCGTTAGCAAACGGATTTGTTCGAGCCTTGAAGCCAAAGCTTTTCCGGGGCGCCTCCGCCGGCAGGGCCGCTGGTTTCCATAGCAATAAAGACGCCGCCGGAAGGATTCCGACGGCGTCTTTTATCAAATAATTATCCGATTCAGGCCTTTTCAGGCCTTGCCCGCGCAGCCCAGCACGCTCTCAATCTTGTGCTTGACAACGGCGGTGATGCAATCCCGGCCCTCGCCCAGATACTGACGGGGATCGAAATGGGTGGGATTTTCCGCCAGGTGTTTGCGCACGCCGGCGGTCATCGCCAACCGCAGGTCGGAATCCACGTTGATCTTGCACACCGCCATGGAGGCCGCCTTGCGCAGCATATCCTCCGGGATGCCGATGGCGTCCGCCATCTGGCCGCCGTACTGGTTCACCAGCGCCACATATTCCGGCATCACCGAGGAAGCGCCGTGGAGCACGATGGGGAAGCCGGGCAGCCGGTCCATGACCTCCTGCAGGATATCGAACCGGAGCTGAGGCTTCTGACCGGGCTTGAACTTGAAGGCGCCGTGGCTGGTGCCGATGGCGATGGCCAGGGAATCCACGCCGGTGCGGCCGACGAAATCCTGCACCTGACCGGGATCGGTATAATTGGCCTTGTCCGCCTCCACGCTGACGTCATCCTCCACGCCGGCGAGCTGACCCAGCTCGCCTTCCACCGTGACGCCGCGGGCGTGGGCGTATTCCACCACCTGCTTGGTCACCGCCACGTTTTCCTCATAGGGCAGGTGGGAGCCGTCGATCATCACCGAGGTGAAGCCGCCGTCGATGCAGTCCTTGCACAGCTCAAAGCTGGCGCCGTGATCCAGGTGGAGGGCGATGGGCAGCCCCGTCTCCTTCACCGCCGCCTGCACCATGTTGAACAGATAGTCGTGGTGGGCGTATTTCCGGGCGCCGCCGGACACCTGGAGGATAACCGGAGCCTTCAGCTCCTGGCAGGCGGCGACGATACCCTGCATGATCTCCATATCGTTGATATTGAACGCGCCGATGGCGTAACCGCCTTCATAGGCCTTTTTGAACATTTCCGTTGTGTTGACGAGGGGCATTTTGACAACCTCCTAAATATATCGTTACCTATAGTATACTATATCCAAAATAAAAGTAAAAGAGGGCACGTTAAAAATTTGACAGTAACTTTTTTCGGATTCTTGTGTAAACTGCCCGCAGCAGCTCATCCCGCCCGCACCAGGTCGGGATGGCGGCGGCAATAATGAAAAATATACTGTTGGGCTATGCCCGCGCAAGGCCCGAAATCCTCCGGCCGCCGCCCGGGGAACAGCACCGCCATGGCCCGCTTCATCCACACGTCCAATGGAAAGGCCTCCAGCCTGCCCATGCCGTACAGCAGCACGCATTCCGCCACCTTGGGGCCCACGCCGCGGACGGTCTGCAGCGCCTGCCGCGCTTCCGGCAGGGGCAGCGCCGCGATCTGCTCCAGCGGCAGCGCGCCGGAGGCCACCTTTTGCGCCGCATCCAGCAGGTAAGCGGCCCGCCAGCCGCAGCGCAGAGGGGCCAGCGCCTCCTCCGACTGCTCCGCCAGCCTCTCGGGCGAGGGGAACCCATAATCCCATCCCACCGGCTCCCCGAAATTCCGGCAGAGCCGGGCGAGGATGCCCTTGATGCGGGGAACATTGTTGTTTTGGGAAACGATGAAGGCCACCAACGCCTCCCAGGCCGGCTGCCGCAGCACCCGGATGCCGGGCGCATAGGCCACGCAGGGGCGCAGCATCTCGTCCCTTTCGAATTCCCGCCGGATGGCGGCGTAATCCCGGTCCGCATCCAGATAATCCCGCCAGAAATCGTCTCCCGGCAGGATATGCAGCCCATCCTCCCGCCGATGCAGCACGGCGGCCCGGCCGCCGGCGACGCCCCGCCAGCCGCCGTCCGGGGTCGGCTCGAACCGAAAGCATTGGCCGCAGTCCAGCGTCTGCTCCAGATCCATATCCTCCAGACCCGTCAATATCATAAGGCTCCCTCCATTTACAAACGGGACCGGCCCGTGCTATAATGGGACAAACGTCCGCTGATATCTATCATAGCGGATGGACGGCGTTCCCGCAACCCTTTTCGGGCGGCGGGACAGGACGACAAGGAGTGATTGACATGCGGGAGGACATCACCAGCATCCCGATCAGCGACGTGTTCGAGCCACGGGACGGCTGTCCCATCTGTCGGATGCGCAACCTGCTGGAGGAACGGGTGGCGGATTATATCACCGGCCCGGCCATGATGGAGCCGGATGTGCGCATAGAAACCAACAAGCAGGGTTTTTGCTTCACCCACTACCGGATGATGCTCAGCGGCCGCAGCCGCCTGAGCGTGGCGCTCATGCTGGAAAGCCATCTCAACGAGGTGGAAAAGCAGGTTTTCGCCGGGGCGCCGCTGTTGGGCAAAAGCGCGGGGAAGCAGGCCAAATCCGCGGGGCAGGCGGCGGGGAGCTGCTTTATCTGCGGACAGGTGGATTGGGCCATGGAACGGCAGTTGGCCACCGTCTGCCGTTTGTGGGAGCAGGAGCGGGACTTCCGCCGCTTGTTCGAGGAGCAGACCGCCCTGTGTATGCCCCATTTTTCCCTGCTGGCCCAAACCGCGGCGGCCAGGATGAGCAAGAAAACGGCGCCGGATTTCACCAAGGCGGCCGCCGCCCTGTGCCGTCAATATCTGGAGGGTCTCCGGGCGGACGTGTCCCATTTCTGCAAAATGTTCGATTACCGCAACACCGGCGAGGATGCCGACTGGGGCAACTCCCGAGATTCCATCGAACGGGCGGTCTGGTGGCTTACCACCCGAGAGCCGTAGGCGGGAGCAGGGGAGGATCGGGGGAGGAGCAGGGGAGAAATCCCTCCGCCCCGCGCTTTCTCCCTCTCCCGCCCGATGTGGAGGAGATATGGCGGCGTCCGCACCTTTTTCAGGCGTTTTCGGAAAAGCGATAAATGGTCTCTGAAACAAATTGTTCTCCCGCCTTCAGCAGGGCGGAGGGGAAGGCGGGCTGGTTGGGGCTGTCGGGGAAAAACTGGGTTTCCAGACAGAAGCCTTGATGCCGGTAAAGCGGTATGCCGCCCTTCCCGGCCGCTTCTTTCAGACCGTTCGCGGTATATAGCTGCACCCCCGGCAAATCGGTGCTGCATTCCATCCGGATTCCGCTCCGGGGCGCGTAGGCGGAGGCGGCCAACCGCTGCCGCCGGTCCAGGCCCAGCACAAAGTTGTGATCGTACCCGTTTCCCAGCCGGAGCTGCGGATCCGGTGCGCCGATATCCCGGCCCAAGGGCATGCCCTGCCGGAAGTCGAAGGGCGTTCCTTCCACCGGCATCAGCCCGCCCGTAGGGATCAGCCGGCCGTCCACCGGGGTGATACAGTCGGCGTAAAGGGTCAGCACCGTGTCCAGCACGTCCCCGCCGTCATAGCCGTTGAGATTGAAATAGGCATGGTTGGTCGGGTTGAGCACCGTGTCCTTGGAGGATACTCCCTCATACCGGATGCGCAGCGCGTTATCCGCCGTCACGGCAAAGGTCACCGTCATCTCCAGGTCGCCCGGATAGCCCTCCTCACAGTCGGCGGAACGATAAGTCAGCTGTACCGCGGGCTCACCGCCGTCGTCCAGAATCGCGGCGGACCAGATCCGCTTGTCAAAGCCCCTGAAGCCGCCGTGAAGATGGCCCGTGCCTCCTTCGTTGCGGCCCACGTCATAGCTCGCGCCGTTCAGATGGAAACGGCCGCCGGCAATGCGGTTGGCATACCGGCCCACCGTGGCCCCCTGATAGGATGTATTGCCCGTCCGATAGTCCTCCAGTCGGTCGTAGCCCAGAACCACATCTTTTTTCTTGTAGATCAGCGACTGAATCGTCGCGCCATAGGTGAGAACCGCCAGCCGCAGCCCGCCTTCCCCCTCCAGCTCGAAGCGGTCCACCTGCACGCCGTCCTTCATCCTGCCGAATACCGATTGCCGTACACCCATGGTTGTTCCCTATCCTTTCTCCGCATCAAAGCGGCCTGTTTGTTTTGCGTCAGGACGCGCTTTCCGTCCTTTGCCGGTATACTCTGTAAAAATGTATCAGAAGAGAAGGGCTTTCCATGCCGTTGGATAAACCGTCTCCCATCCTGTCGGACAACCATCTCCACACCCGCCGCTCCTTCGACGGCCAGATGGATATGGCCGCCGCCTGCCGGGCCGCTGTGGACGGCGGGCTGGCCTCGGTCTGCTTCACCGAGCATTTCTCGGTGCTGGATCACGATCCCAGCTACCGCTATCTGGATCAGGCGGCCTATCTGGCCGACTGGGAGTCCTGCACACGGCAATACGCCGGACGGCTGGATATCGGCCTGGGCCTGGAGATCGGCGAACCCCATCGGCATCCCCGGGAGATCGCCGCCGCCTGCAGCGGCCTGCCGCTGGATTTTGTTATTGGCTCCATCCACAATATTGGCCGGGAAAAGCTGCGGATGTATCAGAGTCGCCATGGAGCGCAGGCGGCCTATGCCGCCTACTTTACCGCTGTTCTGGCGATGGCGGAAGCGGGCGATATCGATGTCATCGGCCATCTGGACCTGATGAAGCGATATGCCGGCGAAAACTATCGTTACCAGGATTACGCTCCTCTTATCGACCGCATTCTGCAAACCGCCGTCCGTCGGGGGATCGGCCTGGAGATCAACGCCTCTAACCTGGACGCGACAGGCGGCGCGGCGCCCGGGGAATTTTTCCCGGGAGACCCGGTCCTGGCACGCTACCGGGAACTGGGAGGGGAAATCATCACCTTTGGGTCCGATGCCCATCGGCCCGAGGCGGTGGGCCGCCATGCCGAGGCGGCGGCGGAACGCCTGCGCCGCCTAGGTTTCCGCCGCTGGTGCCGCTTTCGCGGCCGCCGGCCGGAGTTTTTCTCATTATACCATGAAGATACGCAGAGACTGCAAAAATGCGTTGGTGCGCCAGCACGGGAGCTGCCTCTCAGCGACAGCATTTTTGTTTAGAAAACCCTCCGGGTTTTCTATAGTATACCACACAAGAGGGGCGTTTGCGGACGGCAAACGCGGAGACACAGCCGGTGAAATGGGACAGTCTCTTTTTGGGGGCTGTGCCGATTATACCACCCAAGTGAGGCGTTTGCGGACGGCAAACGCGGAGACACAGCCGGTGAAATGGGACAGTCTCTTTTTGGGGGCTGTGTCGATTATACCATATGTGAATACAAAAAGCATCGGCCGGAATCGGACGGCCGATGCTTTTCTATATGTCGCCGAGGAGGCGAAAAAAATCCCCCAGTTAAACTGGGGGTGAATAAAAAAGCTTTAGCAAAAGTTAGAAGCTCCTGTGTGGTAAAATGGAGAAGGTCTGGCAACCGCATCATCAAAACACAGGAGGTTCAAGTCAAATGAATGACGTAAAAAGTTTATCACATAGTAAATGGAGGTGCAAGTATCCTATCGTGTTTGCGCCAAAGTATCGCAGACAGGTGATATATGGGAAAGTCAAGGCAGACGTGGGGAAGATCCTCAGAGAGTTGAGTGAACGAAAAGGAGTGGAAATCATAGAGGCGGAGTGCTGCCCAAACCATATACACATGCTTGTAGCGATACCACCGCATATGAGCGTAGCGCAGTACATGAGATATTTGAAAAGTAAAAGCAGCCTGATGATATTCGACCGACATGCCAGCCTGAAGTACAAATACGGGAATCGACATTTTTGGTGCAGAGGATATTATGTGGACACAGTAGGAAAGTATGAAGGGGCAATCAAAGAGTACATTCAGAATCAGTTGCAGGAAGATATTATGAATGACCAGATTAGTCTCAAGGAGTTCGTAGACCCGTTTACGGGTGAGCCGGTAAAACAGGACAGATAAAAACAGCCCCCGAGTAGGGGGCTGCCACAGGAGTTTGGCCCTTATAGGGCC
>CAKTTT010000105.1 GCA_934615635.1 uncultured Eubacteriales bacterium
GCCTTATCCCATCCTGCCGGTCTATAAGCAGCGGGACAACAGCGTCACCGAGCCCGCAGATTTCGGCAGCTTTGTGCCGGATGTGGTGATCATCGGCCTGGGCACCAACGATGTGGGACGGCAAAACCCGGCCCAGGATTTTGTGAACAGCGCGGTGGAGCTGATCCGCTTTATCCGCGCCCAGCATCCCGATTGCGTCATTATCTGGACCTACGGCGTCATGGGGGATCCCGCCTATGGGGAAAACCCGCGCAGAGCGGTGGAGATCGTGACCGAAGAGGGCATGAAGAATGTGTACTATATGCCCGCCACCCCCGCCGAGGGGGGCGGGCTGGGATTGGCCGCCCACCCGCTGGTGGCGGATCATGAGCGCCTGGCGGAGGAGCTGTCCGCCTTCATCACCGACACGCTTGGCTGGAAAGAAGTCGGGCAGGAGTAAATTGAAGCCCAAAAAGGGAGGGGGGTTCCGTAACCTGAACGGAATCCCCCTCCCTTTTTGAGGAGTTTTTGTTACAAGGGTCAAAAGTAGGGAATTTTTGCAGGAATCTCTTGACAAAGCGGTTAGGATAAGCTAACATATATACGGTTAGATGAGGCTAACCTTGCTCGATCACAGTGGGATTGGCCGGATTCACGCAGAAACGAGGGGTGAAGCATGATGCCATTGACGCTTGCCGGCATAGGCGAGGAAAACATGATCCTGAAGGTGGGCGGAAAGCCGGAGGTCCGGGCCCATCTGGAAAATATGGGCTTCGTTCCCGGCGGGAGCGTCACCGTGATTTCCACCATCGGCGGAAACCTGATCGTCAACGTCAAGGAGTCCCGGGTGGCGATCAGTAAGGAAATGGCGAGCAAGATCATGGTTTGAAGCGTTGCAGAAAACGATGCAGAGGCAAGGAGGAAGCAGGATGAAAACCTTGAGGCAGGCAAAAATCGGAGACACGGTAACGGTGGTCAAGCTGCACGGCGAGGGGGCGGTGAAACGGCGGATCATGGACATGGGGCTGACCCGGGGAGTGCCGGTGCAGGTGCGCAAGGTGGCGCCGCTGGGCGATCCGGTGGAGGTCACGGTACGAGGGTATGAGCTGTCCATCCGTAAATCGGATGCCGATTTGATCGAGGTGGAATGAGGAAATACCGGCGTTTCCTTTGGCGGAGGTGTTGTGGGAGCGAGCTTTTGCTGTGAAGGCGGCAGCGCGCTTCCTCCGTTGGAGCGGTCGCCGCCGCGCGAAGGGGCTCCACGGCCAACGGGGAGAGGCCGTTTTTTTTGAGGGTGGCAGTTAGTTTCAGCTAATCGCTTATAGAAAGGGAGAACGGATATGGAAATGAAGATTGCCCTGGCGGGGAATCCCAACAGCGGTAAAACAACGCTGTTCAATGCCCTGACGGGGGCCAATCAGTTCGTGGGGAACTGGCCGGGCGTGACGGTGGAAAAGAAGGAAGGCAGGCTGAAGAAGCACAGCGACGTGGTAATCATGGACCTTCCCGGGATTTATTCCCTCTCACCCTACACGCTGGAGGAGGTGGTGGCGCGAAACTACCTGATCAATGAGCGGCCGGACGCCATCCTCAACATCGTGGACGGCACCAACCTGGAGCGCAACCTGTATCTGACCACGCAGCTCACCGAGCTGGGGATCCCGGTTGTGGTGGCGATCAACATGATGGATGTGGTGAAAAAGAACGGCGACAGGATCCAGGTCGAGGAGCTGTCCCGCGAACTGGGCTGCCAGGTGCTGGAAATCTCCGCCCTTAAGGGCACCGGGATCATGGAGGCGGCGCAGGCGGCCGTCAAGGCGGCCGGCGGAGCCAAGACGGTGCCGCAGCACCGCTTCAGCGGGCCGGTGGAGCACGCGCTGGCGCATATTGAAGAGGCGGCGGTCCATGGGCTGCCCCAGGAGCAGCAGCGGTGGTACGCCATCAAGATTTTCGAGCGGGACGAAAAGGTGCTGGAGCAGCTGAAGCTGGACAAAACCGTGTTGAGCCATATCGAGGACGATATCAAAGCCGCCGAGGAGGAGCTGGACGACGATGCCGAGAGCATCATCACCAACGAACGGTATGTGTACATAGCTTCTATCCTCAAGGGCTGCTATAAGAAAAAAGGGGCCGGAAAGCTTTCGGTCTCCGATAAGATCGACAGGGTGGTGACCAACCGCTGGGCGGCGCTGCCGATTTTCGCCGTGGTGATGTTCATCGTTTATTTTGTGTCGGTCACCACGGTGGGAACCTGGGCCACCGACTGGGCCAACGACGGCGTATTCGGAGACGGCTTCCATCTGCTGGGCATCGGCACCGCCGATTATGAGGAAGCGGCGGAGGCCTACGCGGTTCCCGGCGCGGTGGTGGAGGCTTTTGAGGCCGCGGCGGAGGAGGCGGGTCTGGATCCTGCCGAGGCGACCGATCTGACCGCCGAGGCCCGCCTGTATGACGACGAGGGCAACCTGGAGGAAACCATTCCCGTCACCTATTCCTCCTATAAGGAAGCGGCGGCTCTGGAGGAACCGGATCCCGCGGCCTACGGCGTGTGGGTCCCCGGCATTCCGGTGCTACTGAAGGACGGGCTGACGGCCATCCACTGCGCCGATTGGCTGCAGGGGCTGATTCTGGACGGCATTGTCGGCGGCGTCGGCGCCGTGCTGGGCTTTGTTCCTCAAATGCTGGTGCTCTTTATCTTCCTGGCGTTTCTGGAGTCCTGCGGCTATATGGCCCGTATCGCCTTTGTCATGGACCGGATCTTCCGTAAATTTGGTCTGTCGGGCAAATCCTTCATTCCCATGCTCATCGGCACCGGCTGCGGCATCCCCGGCATTATGGCCTCCCGCACCATCGAAAACGAGCGGGACCGCCGCATGACCATCATGACCACCACCTTCATTCCCTGCGGGGCGAAGCTCCCCATCATCGCCCTGATCGCCGGCGCGCTGTTCGGCCGCGCGTGGTGGGTGGCTCCCAGCGCCTATTTCGTGGGGATCGCGGCGATCATTATCTCCGGCATCATGCTGAAAAAAACCAAAATGTTCGCCGGCGATCCCGCCCCCTTCGTCATGGAGCTGCCGGCCTATCATCTGCCCACGGTGGGCAACATCCTGCGCTCCATGTGGGAACGCGCCTGGTCCTTTATTAAAAAGGCCGGAACTGTGATCCTGCTCTCCGCGATCCTGCTGTGGTTCCTCCAGGGATTCGGCGTGGAGAACGGCAGCTTCGGCATGGTGGAGGATCTCAACAACTCCATCCTGGCGGTGATCGGCAACGGGATCGCCTGGCTCTTCGCCCCCTTGGGCTGGGGCAACTGGCAGAGCGCCGTGGCCACCATTACCGGCCTTATCGCCAAGGAAAATGTGGTGGGCACCTTCGGCGTGCTGTTCGGCGGCTTCGACGAGGTGGCGGAGAACGGCTGGCAGATCTGGGCGAATATGCGCGAGTCCTTTACCCCTCTCTCGGCCTATTCCTTCCTGATTTTCAACCTGCTGTGCGCTCCCTGCTTCGCGGCCATGGGCGCCATCAA
Organism: uncultured Eubacteriales bacterium; assembly: GCA_934615635.1. Lineage (GTDB taxonomy): Bacteria > Bacillota > Clostridia > Oscillospirales > Acutalibacteraceae > CAKTXU01. The sequence goes on from CAKTTT010000105.1 coordinate 3,509, forward strand.
GCGGGAGATGAATTCCGCCAAGTGGACCCTGTTCGCCATCGGCTATCAGTGCGTGTTCGCCTACGCGGTTTCGCTGGTGGTGTATCAGTTGGGGAGGCTGTTTATGGGCCAGGGCAACGTGATCGGCTCCATCGCGGCCTTCCTCATTGTGGCGCTGATCCTCTTCCTGCTCCTGCGTCCGTACAAAGAGAGTCATACCCTGGAGAAAAAGGTCAAGGTTTGATTTTGTCAAGGAGGGATTCGACATGCTGCAGTTTTTAGCGGAGAACTGGGGGACGCTTCTGGTTGGCGTTATCCTGGCGGCGGTAGTGGCGCTAATCATAGTGAAACTGCGCCGGAATAAGAAAAAAGGACAGACATCCTGCGGCTGCGGCTGCAGCAACTGTCCCTCCGCCGATATGTGCCATAAAAAATAATGCGTACCCCTGAAGAACAACATACACCAAAAGGAAGCTGCGGACGTCGAAAGACGTTCGCGGCTTCCTTTTGTATCGTCGGCGGGTATGCCCGTATGGAACGGGAAGACCGCCCGATCAGGCGGCAGGGCGGCGGAGATCTCTGCGGCTTTTGCTGCCGCTGCTGGACAAAGCCGCAAGCGGCCTGCTCATTCCAGGTTAATCCGCACCTCGCGGCCCTGCGGCCCCTCCCAAAGAAGGTCGCCGTCCCTGATCACCCGGGCGGTGCCGTCCGGCAGCACCTCGATATCGAAGCAGGAGCCGAAGGCGGGAATCTCCCGCAGGATCAGCCGGTCCAGCCCCTCCGGCAGCCGGGGCACAAAGGTGAATTGGCGATGCCCGGCGGGACGGATGCCCAGCATCCCCTCGGTAACCATCCGGCAGAACAGGGCGCTTTCCCCGCTGAGGTGCCGTTTGCCCCCCTCCGGCCAGGCCTCGATGGCATAGGGGACCCGTTCGCCCAGCAGCCGGTTTTCCGCGTATTCCCGCAGGGCGGGCATCACCCGGTCGCCGTAGCCGCTGATAAAAGCGCCCCGGAAGCCGTACAGGGTGGAACGATCCCAAACGGTGGCGTCCCCTTCGCAGGAGAGCTGCCCGTCCTTGGTCCACAGCCGGGGGGACAGCAGCGCCTCCACGGTGGCTTCCCGCCGCTCCCGCAGCCCCATGCACAGCGGCAGGCAGATCCAGGAGCGAAGCTGATCGTTTCCCTCGTAATAGGCGTAGGTATCATAACCGGAAACGGTCCTGCCAAAGGTCCGCTCGATGGCCGCATCCATTTCCTCGGCCCGGCGGAGATAGTCTTCTCCTGTCTCCGGCTCCCCCAGTTCCTGCGCCAATATGGCGGCTAGGCGGAGCCCGCCCTCATATAGGCAGGAGGTGCTGAGGTTGGCCTTCCCGGCTGGGAAACGCCCCTCCAGCTCGTCCGCGTCGGAGGCCACCACGCCGTCGGCGTTGAGCTGCCGGCGGCAGTATTCCGCACACCAGCGGATGGCGGGCCAGAGGATGCGGGATACCGACGGATCGCCGCCGAAGAGGGCGAATTGGCTGGCGCCGTACAGATACATGGCCGCGTCTCCCCGGTCTCCCGCCCCTTCCCAAAAATCCACCCCTTCCGCGATGATGGAGGAGGGGATGTGCCGGTAATCCGGCCCCATGAAGGGGATATACTGCCGGTAGGCGTTGAGACTGGCCTCCATCCCCAGGGGATCGCCGGTGAAGGCCAGCCAGGGTCCGGCGTATTCGATTTCGTCGTTGCACCAGGTGGCGGCGTAGTAGGAGTAGCCGCCCGGGCTGTGAAGGGGGCCGCCGTGGGTGTCGAAAATGCTTTCCCCCGCCCGGAGCTTGGCGAAGCGGAACATGGCGTCCAGCACCTCGTCGCCGGTTTCCAGCCGGAGAGGGGCGGTGAGCTGGGTCACCCGCTTCATCCGGCCGTCCAGCTCCTTTTCCGCGTCGAAGGGGGGGAGGGCGTCCCAGGCGCCCCTGGCGGAAAGCTGCAGGTGCAGCGTCAGGGTATAGCCGGGGGCGAGCAGAAAATCTCCTGACCGGTCTAGGCGCAGGTCGATAATCGACACGCCGTGCCGGCCCCTGGGATAGGCCAGCGTTCCGCCCTGATCCTGCACGGTGAGAGGAAGGGGGGAGGCCCCGGTGTTGGTGATCCGGATGCGCTCATAGGCGCAGGGACGGTGGGGGGAGGGATAGCAATCCCGGCGGATCTCCAAATCCTCCCCGCCCCGGGACAGGATACGCAGCACCCCGTCGAAGGCGAAGCGGACGGCCTGCTCCTCCACCGGCTGTCCGCCGGACAGCAGCAGAGGGAGGCGTTCGGCGGCGATATCCATCTGAAAGGAAGCGCCGGTGTCGTTGGGGACGTTGCGCACGGCGGGCCAGACCGCATGGCGGGCCAGCAGAAGCCGCCCCTGCGCGTCCGCGCCGTATTTCACCACATAGGAGATGCCGCGTCCGCTCATCTCAATGTCGTCTTCATGGGGCAGGCGACTCCCCTGCGTATCCCAGATAATTTTTCCTTTTTCCAGTTTCCAGCGTGTGTTTGCAGGCAATGCCATCTTCTCCTTTTCACTTTCCCATGCGGCTATCGCGCACGAATCAGCAGCCCGTCACCGGGCTCCAGGCGGAGGCGATAGGTCCCGTCCCGGCCGGCCAGGGGCGCACCTTCTCGGCAGGGGCGCCAATCCTCCTCCTTTTCATCCCAATACGCTGGTTCTCCCGTAATCTCCAGCTCCAGGACGGCGGGGGCGCGAAAATCCTTGTTGGTGACCAGAAAGGAGCCGTCGTCGAAGAAGCCCACTACCGCGGCGCCGCCGCTGAGAGAACGCAGGGCGCCGTGGGGACGCAGGGGGAGCCCGTAGGGCTCCGCCGGATCGGCGTGGAAAACCGCCTCACTGGTCCGGCCCTCCAGCGCCTTTCCCAGGCTTCGCAGCCGGCGGTTGATCTCCCGCACCTGATGATAGTGGGGATTGGGGGAGCCGTCCCGCTCCACCATGGCGTTGTCCCACAGCCAGAAGCCGTCGTCGGAATCCGGCAGCCAGTAGGTGAAATAGGAAATCCTGGACACCCCGTAGGCCAGGGCGTGGGTCACCTGCCAGAGCAGTTCCTCCTTGGTGGGATTGCGGTAATAGCCGTGCTCGGTGAGCTGTAGGATGAGCATGGTGGGAATCCCGGCCTCCAGTCCCGCCTCCCGGATAGCCCCCAGATTGCGGAAAAATTCGGTCCGGTCCTCCATCCTGGCGGCCGCCTGGCGGATGCCCCGCTCCCGTTCGGTTTCCACCAGGAAGAGCTTATCGGCGGAGACGGAACGGTCCCGGCCGAGAAAAGGATAGTAATCGTAGCTCAAAATCTCCGGCCGCACGGTTTCCACAAACAGCCGGAGATAGGAGGCGTAATCGACGGCCCGCAGCATACCGGGATCGGCATAGTCGGGGAAGAGGTTGATGTACACCTCCCTGCCCGGCGCCGCCCGCCGGAAGGCGGAGGCGATTTCCGCGAGCCGGGGAAAATCGCCGGTGTGGGGCTCGTCGGTGATATACCAGCCCTGCACGTTGTCGAACGCGGCGTAATCCGCGACCATGGCGGCGACGGCAGCCTCCGGCCGCTCCTCCGGGCGGCGCAGGAAACGCTCGATCCGTCCGTCCCGCACCAGCGCCTTTAAGCCGTACCGCCCGCACAGACGCAGCGCGGCCTTGTTGACCTCGGAATCCGCCGCTTCCAGGGGAATCAGGGTAAAGCCCGCCTCCGCGATGGCGCGGATCACCTCCTCCCGGACGATGCAGTCGTCCGGCGGCCCGTAGAAATAGGTGATGTCCATGTGTTTGTGCACTCCTTTCCTTAACCGGTGAAGCCGATGGCTTCCCGGAGACTGGCGATATCGATATCCCGTACATCGATTCCGGCCTTGGCGGCCATGGCGGCGCCGCAGCCCGCCGCTTCCCCCATGGCCAGGCAGTCGCCGGTCACGCGGTAGGAGGCGTGAGCTTCGAAATCCCCGGAAATGCAGCGTCCGGCCACCAGCAGCCCCCGCAGTCCCCGGGGAATCAGGCAGCGGAAGGGGATTTGATAGGGCCGCACATCGTAGGACTGCTGGGTGTCGTCGCCGGGATTGTGGATGTCTATGCCAAAGCGGGCGGAGAGGATCCCATCCGGGAAAACGGCGCCGGATTCCACGTCCTGGCGGGTCAGCCGGTATTCCCCCGTCACCCGGCGGCTTTCCCGCACCCCCACCTGGGCGGCGGTGGCCACAAGATCAATATCCCGAAAGGCGGGGATATACCGCTTCATCACCTGGAAAGCGTCCATGGCCATCCGGCGGCCCTCCTGCTCGGCGGCGGACAGGTCGCGGGCGTCCACGCCGCTGCGGCCCCGGATGTGGGTGAGCTGCACCACCGCATAACGGCCCACCGGAAGCTGGATGACAAAGGGGCGCTGGAAGGGGATCCGATACGCCAGCCGGTGGGTATCCACCGCCTCCTTCATCATGTTGTACAGATCGTAGGCGTCCTCCTGATAAAACTGGATGTTGCCCAGCAGAAACATCATGGTCATGGGCTGCACCGCCCCGTCCGAGTCCCGTCCGATGCGGATTTCCGCCCCAGCCCGCGCGGCCACGTCCCCGTCGCCGGTGGCGTCCACCACCACTTCCGCCAGATAGGCCTGGCGGCCGCTTTTGTTTTCCACCACCACGCCGGTGACCCGGTCGCCCTCCAGCAGCGGGCGGGAGAAAACGGTGTGGAAGAGCACCTCCACCCCCGCTTCCCCGCAGAGCTCATCCAGCAGCAGCTTCATGGTTTCATAATCGAAGCAGATGTTCCAGAAAGCGCCCCAAGCCTCCCGGGCCTTGAGCCGGTCCACCAGCTCCCGCACCAGGCCGCCCTTCCCCTCCTGATCGAAAAAGGGGTTCACCAATCCGGCGG
>CAKTTT010000106.1 GCA_934615635.1 uncultured Eubacteriales bacterium
GTCCCGGCTAGACTCCAGGCAGGCGGAAGTGCTGACGCTGTACTACTATGACGGCATGAAGCTGTCGGAGATCGCCAAGCTGCTGGGCGAGCCCCCGAGCACGGTACGAAGCCGGTTCGCTCAAGCCAAAAAGTCGCTGGTGGAGCAGCTCAAGGTCAAGGGCATCGACAAGTCGCTGTACAGCGGCAGCGTGTCCGCCATGATCGCCGTCTCCCTGCGCTCCCTGATCGGCACCGATGTTCTCAGCGCCGCCACCGCCCAGCAGATGCTGGACGATATCCTGGGCGGCCGACAGGGACGTTTGGGAGCGGCCGCCTACAAGATGCTGGAGGCACAGCGCAACCGGGCGATCCTCCGGGCGGTGTCCCTGCTCATGGCGCTGACCGTCGCCGTCTCCTGCGTGACGGTGGCGCTGCTGAACGGATTCCCGTGGAAATGGCTTTCCAGCCTGCCCGCCGCCGCGCAGTCGGATGGGCCGGCGGATCGGCCGCAGCCCTCCGGCGTTCCCGGATGGAGTCTCCCGCCGGCTTCCAGCGATAACAAGGGCCATACCGCCGCGGGCAGCACCACGGCGGGCGGCGCCGCACTCCCGACCGCATCAGGAGGAACAACCGCGCCGGGGCGGACGACCTCCGACGCCTCCAACTCCCCAGGCCCCGGAACAACGAGTCCCACGTCTTCCGGATCTGGCACAACAAAACCCTCGTCCTCCGCCTCCTCCGCGCCCCCGACGACCGCACCGCCCGCCGTCTTTGTTCCGGACTACCGCCCCGGCAAGGCCAACACCGCCATGCGCAATCCCACCTGGCGGGCGGCGCTATATAACCACGGTTCGCCGTATCTGGACTGGCAGGACGAATGGGTGTACAGCTTCCAAGGCGGCAGCAGCGGCGGCTACAAATTCCGCCGCGACGGAACCGGCGACAAAATCCCGATTCAGGTGCCCGGCGACGGCATGTTCGCCTCGATGGTATGGGGGGATTGGGTCTACTATGTGCAATCCAACTATACCGCGCTGAAAAGGGTGCGCACCGATGGAGCGGTTGTGGAAACGTTGGTGGAAGTATCGGACAAACGGGAAATCACAGGTTTCATCCGGCAGGGCGACCGGCTGCTCTATTCGGTGGCATGGGTGGATCCTTTTGGGGTGGTGCAGTTTGAGTATCGGGCCTATACGCCTGCCACGGATCAGGATGAGCGGCTGCCGGTCAGTGGAAATTTCAACCTGATGTGTATTCCTGTGGGGGATTGGTTCTTTAATCCCTTCAATTTTTGCGCCTACTCCTTCGAGCATGGTGAGGTAAGTATCGTGCGGCTGCGTACGGAAACCGAAGGTTCAGTCGCCGGAGAAGACTGGAGTGATATCAGGCAACAGGGCTACTTTCCCACTTATATTCTGGGAGACAAGCTCTATACCCCCACCGGCCATTGTATCGATTTCTCCGGAGAGAGGCCGCGGGTTTACCAGGCGGTTTCCTTCAGCGGATCGTCGATCAAGACGGGAACCGCCTTTCAGGTGGAGTTCATTGACCAGGCTACCGGCCGGCTGGCTGTGACGCTGTATGATGAATCCGACATTTATCCCGTATCCATGCGGTGGTATTCGGAGAAAAGCGGCTGGGGAGAGGCGCTGCCCAAGGCGTTGATGCGGCATTCAAAATATCAGACCTATCAAACCAGCGGAGACGGCAGGGTTTTCACCACCAGGGAAGACGACGTCTGGTTCTCCTGCAAAATGGACGGTTCCGGTTACATAGATTATGTGTTTTAGTGCTGCCGCCGCTGCAGACCGTCCATATTCCCCGCGCCAAGCGGCGTTCCGCACAGGCCTGCATCGACCAAGCCCCCACACAGCGTTATCGGCAAAAAGAGCAAAGCGGGCTGTGTTTGACGCCTCCTTGCCGCCCCATACATGGTAAAATGGAGGCAAGGGAAACAAGCGGAGGGGGCGTTATGTCGCCTGCTATAGCGAGTATCTCCCTCGCTCCCGCTGCGGCCGCGAGTAGAGCTCTATATGATGGGATTTCGGCAACACGAAACTGAAACCCGGGGCCGGCGGACCGGAACAAGGGCGCGATATACCCCTGACGCTCTTTTCCGCCGATTTGTTCACGGAAACCGGGCAGCAGAAAGGCAGCGCCTAATAATCGCTGATCAGAGCCAGCCGCCGGAAGATCCCGGCGATGCAGGAATATACGATCGATCTGCCGGCGGCAGTCCGTCTTTAAGGCGTAGACTCCATCTCGTTTTCCGCCCCGTCTCTTTGCCGCTTTTGCCGGTCAGCCGTCTTCCTCCCGCATATCGAAATATCGCCGGACAGCCTCGGCCGCCGGTCGATTGATTCCTTTAACCCCGCACAATTCCTCCACCGTGGCGGCGCGTATCGCCTTGAGGGAGCCGAAATGCCGCAGTAGCGCCCTGGCCCGCGTTTCCCCGATCCCTTCAATTTGGGTCAGGGTGGTGCCGATGGCGCTTTTTTTCCGCCGCTGGCGATGATACCCAATGGCCCAGCGGTGAACCTCCTCCTGGATGGTGGAGATCAGGGTGAAAACCGTCCGCTTGGAGTTGATGGTGATCTCCCCGCCATCCTCCGCGATGGCGCGGGTGCGGTGCCGATCGTCCTTCACCATACCGAACACCGGAATATCCAATCCAAAGCTGTCCACCACCGGCCGCACCGCCGCCACATGGCCCTTTCCGCCGTCCAGCAGGATCAGATCCGGCAGCCGGCCGAACCCCTTTCCCTCCTCCTTGTGCGCTTCATATTCCGTCAGCCGCCGGGACAGCACCTCCCGCATGGAGCCGTAGTCGTCCTGCCCCTCCACGGTTTTGATCAAAAAACGGCGGTAGGCGGATTTCAGAGGACGGCCGTTTTCAAACACCACCATCCCCGCCACGTTATCGCTGCCGCCGGTGTTGGAAATGTCGTAGCTCTCGATATAGGCCGGGGGCGAGGGCAATCCCAGCAGCCGGGCCAGCTCGTCCAGAGCGGCGGCGTCCCTGCCGGAGAACCCGCTCCCCTCCCGATGGGCGATCCGCTCGGCGGCGTTGCTCCGGCACATTTCCACTAGCTGGGCCTGTTCCCCCTTCTGCGGCTGCACAATATGCACCCGCCGGCCCGCCTTTTCGGTCAGCCACCGTTCCAGCAGCGGGGCGTCCTCCAGCTCCCCGTCCACCGTCACCTGGGGAGGAATCCGCTCCCGCAGGGAATAATACCGGCGGATAAACTCCGCCCGGGCGGTGGGCAGCGGGCCGATATCCTCCACCAAAAAATTTTCCCGGTCGGTGAGGCTGCCGCTGGTGAAGCGGAACACCTCGAAGCAGGCCAGCTCCACCCCCTGCGCCAACGCGATCACGTCCTGTTCCTCCACCCGGGACATGACCACCTTTTGCTTCTGGGATATCTTCTTGATGGCGGCGATCCGGTCCCGCAGCCGGGCTGCCTTCTCAAACTCCAGGTTTTCCGCCGCTTCCTCCATCCGCTCGTTCAAGGTGGTCAGCATCCGGGCGCTGCCCTGGGTGAGAAATTCGACGGCCTGATTCAGCCGCTCATTATAATCCTTTTCCCTTATTTTCCCCGTGCAGGGGGCGCAGCACTGCTGGATGTAGTGATTGAGGCAGGGACGTTCCCTGCTTGCGCCATAAGCGAAACTCTTGTTGCAGGTAGGGAGCTGGAACACCCGGCAGGCCTCGTCCACCGCCTCCTGCACCGTGGTGGAGCTGACATAGGGCCCCAGATACCGGGAGCCGTCGTCCAGCTTGACCCGGGCCTCAGAGATTCTGGAAAAGGGCGGCGGGGAAATGCGGATATAATGGTAGCCCTTGTCATCCTTGAGCAGAATATTATATTTGGGCGAATACTGCTTGATTAAGGAGCATTCCAGCACCAGGGCCTCGAACTCGCTGTCCGCCACAATGTAATCGAAATGATCCACGTGGGCCACCATCTGCCTTACCTTTTCGGGGTGGTTGGTGTCTGAGCCGAAATACTGGCTCACCCGGTTTTTCAGCGCCTTGGCCTTGCCGATGTAAATGATCTTGTTCTTCGCGTCCTTCATGATATAGACGCCGGGAAGCAGCGGCAGGGCCATTGCCTGCCTGCGCAGCTCCTGTATCTTTTCCGTCCGTTCCGCCATGGCGTCCTCCTCCCGGCTGTAATGCCGAAAAAAGCGCAGCCGCTCGGCGGCTGCGCTACACAGATACTAGCAGGGCGTTTATTCCGCGAAGCCGGACTGCACCAGATTCACCAGGCCGTCCACGGCGGCTTCCTCGTCGCTGCCGTCCGCAATGATACGGATGTTGGTGCCGCCCACGATTCCCAGGGACAGCACGCCCAGCAGGCTCTTGGCGTTGACGCGGCGTTCTTCCTTCTCCACCCAGATGGAGGATTTGAACTCATTGGCCTTCTGAATAAAGAAGGTAGCCGGACGGGCGTGAAGGCCGACCTGGTTCTGGACGAGAACGTCTTTTACGTACATGATACTAACTCCCTCTCATTTCTTCAGATACAAGTAAAGCCCCAAAGGGCGAATTCAACTGGTGAGATGATAGTATTATACCACAATTGTATGCCTCGTCAATCAATTTTGTCCACAGAAAACGCCGATTTTCGCATTTTTGGTTCTCTGCCCTATTTTGGCCAGCGGATTTCCGGCCGATTTAGTCGATTTACCATATTCTGTTCATAACTTTTGGTGAGATAAAACGAAGGGTCGCCCTTTCAAGAGGAAAACGCCGTCTATCCGCGCCTATTTCCGCTTGTTTTCTCTGATCCGCGCCTATCTGCTCCTGCTCATTTCTGTTCACACCCGCCGTTGTCTTTGGCCGCCTTCTCCCGCAGCGCCGCCTCCAGCCGCTCCAGGCAGGCCCGGTCTTCCGGGGACAGCGCCGCCCCCTTCAGCATATCCGGCCGGCGGCGCAGGGTCCGTTCCAGCGCCTGCCGATGACGCCATCCCGCGATGTTGGCATGATGTCCCGTCAACAGCACCTCGGGGACCTCCCGCCCCTCCCAGACCGCCGGGCGGGTATACTGGGGATATTCCAGCAGGCCGGAGAAATGGCTCTCCTCGGTAAAGCAGATTTCATCGGAGAGAACGCCGGGCACCAGCCGGGCCACGCAATCCACCAGGGTCAGGGCGGGCAGTTCTCCCCCGGTAAGGACATAATCCCCGATGGAGATCTGTTCGTCCACCAAAGCCTCCAGCACCCGCTCGTCCACCCCCTCGTAGTGGCCGCAGAGCACGCAGATGCCTGGCATGGCCGCCAGCTCCACCGCTCGCTTCTGGGTCAGCACCGCCCCCTGGGGGGACATATAGATTAGATGGGGCCGGCAATGCCGCTCCCGGCACACCGCCCGGAAGCAGTCCGCAATGGGCTGGGCGTTCATCACCAGGCCCCGCCCGCCGCCATAGGGATAGTCGTCCACCTGCTTCTGCTTGTTCAGGGTATAGTCCCGGATCTGGCGGCAGCGGATATCCAGCACGCCCTTGGCTCGGGCCCGTCCCACAATGCTTTCGGACAGCACCGCCTCGCACATTTCCGGAAACAGGGTCAGCAGATCAATCTTCATCATCCAGCAGTCCTTTGATCGGACGGATGCGCATAACGCCGCCGTCGGTATCGGTTTCCACCACCACCTGGGGAATGGCGGGGATCAAAATCTCCCGTCCCCCCATGCGCATATGGTAAACATCGTTGGCTCCCGTAAAGCTCACCTCGGTGAGCGTCCCATAGGCTTCTCCCGTATCCGCGTCCACGATGGAGAGGCCCAGCAGGTCCTGGATAAAATGCCGACCCGGCTCCAGGGCGAGGTCGTTGCGGTCCAGATACAGCACCTTGTCCCGCAGCGCGGCGGCGTCCTGCATGGTGTCCACCCCTTCCAGCCGGGAGAGGCAGAGGTTGCCGTGAACCCGGGAGGAAAGGCGCGCCGGACGGGTTCCCGCCTCATCGAAATACACCACCTTCAGGGAGGCGAACTGGGCGGGGGTATCGCACCAAGGCTGAACCCGCACTTCTCCCCGCACGCCGTGCGTACCCACGATTTTTCCCGCTTCCAGATACCGCTTCTTGACCACTGTACCACCCCGTTTTTTCCATTCGTCACGACCGCGCCGGCCGCCGGCTCCGGCTTTCCACGGCCATGCCCCTCTTTATGGGCCGACCCCTTCCCAGCCGCCTTCTGAGGAAGGGTATTCTTCCTTAAAAGGTCTTCATGGTGTATCATTATATCGGGATGCACGGCGTTTGTCAAACCGCGGCCCTGCTTTTCCAAGGTGCGCCGCCGGAATTCCTGCTTGGCTTTTTCCCGGAACTTCTTTATAATAGAAATCATATCCTCCCTTCCTTTTGTCTTTTCCCTCCCGCTCTCGTTGCCTGCTCCAAAAAGAAAGGTGTGTGCCCTCATGGAAATCCTCTCTCTCGTGCTGTCGGCTCTCTCTCTCGTGCTGTTGATCCTGCTGCTGGTCCGGCAGAACGCCGGGGCGGCGCGGCATATGTGGACCCCGCTGGATGACCGTCTGAACAAGCTGCAGACGGAGCTGCAGCGGCAGGAGCAGGGGCTTCGCCAGGAGCTGAACAGCTCGGTACAGACCCTGGGGACGTTGCTGTCCGGGAACCAGCGGCAGGCGGCCCAATCCTCCCAGGATGCCCTGGCCAGGCTGGAGGAACGGCTGAAAACCCTGGAATCCCACAACGAGCAGAAGCTGGAGGCCATGCGGGAAACCATCTCCAAGCGGCTGGGGGACATCCAGACGGACAACAGCCAGCGGCTGGAGCAGATTCGGCTGACGGTGAACGAAAAGCTGCAGGAAACCCTGGAAAGCAAGATGAATCAATCCTTCGAGCGGGTCAGCAAGCAGTTGGAAGATGTGTACAAGGGGCTGGGGGAGATGCAGACCCTGGCCAACGGCGTGGGGGATCTGAAAAAGGTGCTGTCCAACGTCAAAACCCGGGGAATTCTGGGGGAGGTGCAGCTAGGCGCGATCCTCCGGGAGATTCTGGCCCCCGGACAGTATGAGGAAAACGTGGCGGTGCTGCCTCACAGCGACAATCGGGTGGAATTCGCCGTCAAGCTGCCCGGAGACGACGGCGGGCCGGTCTATCTGCCCATCGATTCCAAGTTCCCCGGCGACGCCTATGCGGAGCTGCAGCGCGCCTACGACAGCGGCTCCCCAGAGGAGATCAGCGCCGCCTTTGCCATACTGGCGAGCCGCATCAAGCTTTTCGCCAAGGATATCCGGGACAAGTATATCGAGCCTCCCTACACCACCAATTTCGGGATCATGTTTCTCCCCTTTGAAGGGCTGTACGCCGAAGTGGTCAACCGCGGCCTGCTGGAAACCCTGCAAAACGAATACAATGTGAACATCGCCGGGCCCAGCACCATGGCCGCGCTGCTCAACAGCCTGCAGATGGGCTTCAAGACCATTGCTATCCAGAAGCGAAGCGGGGAGGTGTGGAAGGTGCTGGGCGCGGTGAAAGCCGAATTCGGTAAGTTTGAGGGGATTTTGACCAACACCCAGCGGAAGCTCGACAACATCGGCCGGGATTTGGATCAATTGGTGGGCACCCGCACCCGCGCCATCAACCGAAAGCTGCGGGATGTGGAGACGCTGGAGGAGGGGGAGAGCGCCCGGCTGCTGATGCTGGCGGAGGACCCCCTTCCGCCTGAGGAGGAGGATTGACGGGAACACTCCCAGGGAGCGCCGGTTTCCATCCCCTTTCCCAACGATTGGACGGCAGGGAAAATCCCCCGCTCCCCCCTGCTCCCCCCGCTTCCCTGCCGCCGCCCCCGAATCACCGGACTGCACCTGCCGCGGGCGAATCAAGCGCGGAGGCAGACGCCATCAAAACCACCAGTGAACAGGTAGTATGCGAAAGCCCAAGAAAGCCAGGCAGCGGCTTGGCGCCGCAAGAGACCTCGCACCTATAGGCCTTACCACCCGTAAACGGGTCAATACCATCGCCGGTCCTTCTTTTTGCTCATATAAGATCTCTCCAGCGCGTTCCCCCTCTGGGGAAACCTGTTGCTGAAGCCTTTCTTCTCCCGGCATTGTCGGGGATACTTCCGCTTAAGCCAAAAAGTAAATATGCCCCAACAAATGGACCGTATCAAGGGAAAGAGACAAGAAAAAAGCCACCGGGCACAGGATAGAGAAAAATTAGGCGAGGAGAGGGCGTTTTTGGAACGGTACTAGGCAGGTCTCTATTTACCATAGAGCAACTGACGGCTTGAACATCGTCATTATACCAGAAATGGTGTTTCTCTTGCTTAAGTCTCCAATTCCACCCGCATAGCGAGCTTTTTGTAGGGCACACCGCTTCGCGCTGTTCCCTACCCGCTAAAGCATAACAACAGGATACGGGAACGCATCGAC
>CAKTTT010000107.1 GCA_934615635.1 uncultured Eubacteriales bacterium
GGATTTTCGGCCGATACGCTTTATCGTATTGCGAAGGGCTTCTCTGTTTCCTGCGAGTACATTCTGACAGGCGATCGGGGAATGAGCGGTAACGGCGTGTCGCTAGAAAATCTGCGGCTCTTTGATGAATCGCAGATGAAGAGGATCGACCAGATTCTCAAGCTGATTTATGAGATGGGCATTGTCTGAACCGCCTTTCCCGGTTGGCGGGAGGATACGCGGATCCGGAAAGCTGAGAGGCGCATGAAAGCACGCATGGAGAAAACGGAAAACCGGTGAAAAGGCTGAAAGGATCGCCCCACGGAAGGCGGTTCGACTCATATGTGCTGCGAATGAGCACATTGTACCGGATACGGGAGGAGGCGAAGGACGCAGACAGGGAGCGGAAGGATATCCACGAGGAAGGTCCTGGCGATCCTGTCTGAGGGAAAGGGACAGGCTCTCCGCGGAGGGAAGAAGGATCGGGGCATTGAGCGAAGGGCGGCAGTGCCATACCAAAACAATCAGGAAAGGATCGCAGTCATATGGCAAAGCAAATATTGTTTGGCGAAGAGGCCAGACGCAAACTTAAAGAAGGGTTGGATGTATTGGCCGATACGGTTAAAATTACGCTTGGCCCCAAAGGACGCAATGTGGTTTTGGAAAAACCGCACGATACGCCTGTTATCACCAACGACGGTGTTCACATAGCCAAGGAGATAGAGTTGCAGGAACCGTATGAAAACTTAGGCGCCCGTCTGATAAGGGAGGTCGCCGCCAAAACCAATGATGTGGCCGGGGATGGGACCACCACGGCGACGCTTCTGGCCCAGGCCATGGTGCGAGGAGGAATAAAAGCAATCAACGCCGGCGCCAATCCGGTTTTGCTCAACACGGGCATTGAAGCAGCGGTTCGGACAGCCGTGGCGGTGATAGCAGAGAAAACGCGCCGCGTGGAAACCGTTAATGAGATTACGATGGTTGCCGCCGTGGCCTCGGGAGACTATGCGATCGGCCGCGTGATAGCGGAGGCGATGGATAAAGTGAAGGAAAACGGCGTGATAACCGTCGAGGAATCCAAGACGGCGGACACGGACTGTGACATTGTGGAAGGGATGCAGTTTGACCGCGGCTATATTTCACCGTATATGACGACCGATCAGGAGAAGCAGGAGGCGGTGGTGGAGGATGCCTATATTCTGCTGACGGACAGGAAGATATCCTCTGCGCGGGAGCTGCTGCCGCTGCTGGAACAGATTGTTGCGGCCGGGAAGGGCCTGGTGATCATTGCCGAGGATATCGAAGGGGAAGCGCTAAGCACCCTGGCGGTGAATACTCTGCGCGGAACTTTCCCCTGTGTAGGGGTCAAGGCGCCGGGCTTCGGCGATCGACAAAAGGAAATGCTCAGGGATATCGCTGTGCTGACCGGAGGAGAGATCATATCCGACGAGACGGGAACAACGCTGGAGACGGCGGCGCTTCGTCAACTGGGGCGGGCGGATCGGGTAAAAGTGGGCAGGGAAGACACCGTCATTGTGGGGGGGCGGGGCGAGGCGCGCGCCATCGATGCCCGTATCCTGCAGATCCGCACCGAATGGGAGAACACCGACGCCGATTATGAGAGGGAGAAGCTGCAGGAGAGGCTGGCCAGGCTTTCCGGAGGAATCGGCGTGATTCGTGTAGGGGCGGCCACCGAGGTGGAGATGAAGGAGAAAAAGCGGCGGATAGAGGATGCGCTGGCGGCCGTCAGGGCGGCCCGAGAGGAAGGAATCGTGGCAGGCGGAGGCGTAACGCTTCTACAGGCAGCCGCCGTGGTTAGAAAAACCGCGAACAAGTACCGCGGCGATCCCAGAATGGGGGTTGAGCTGGTGGCGCAGGCTTTGGAGGAACCGATCCGCCAGATGATCGAGAATGCCGGACAGCAAAGCGGTGTGATCACGGAGGCTATCCTGAGGGCCAGCAAACCATATTACGGTTACGATGTGTATAACAGACGCTTCTGCGACATGATGGAAATGGGAATCATCGATCCCGCCAAGGTCACGCGGACGGCGGTACAGAACGCGGCATCCATCGCCCAAATGCTCCTCACCACGGAGGCGCTCGTGGCAGAGAAAGCAATGGAAACGCCCTGCGCCACGTAATGGTTTTCCGGGGATGGAGGTGAGGATGGCTGTCATCTCGAGACGGAGTATTATAGGCTATTCTCGCCTGACCGCCCTTTACACGAGGAGGGCAGGCAGCGGAGAAAAGGTATGATTGTATGTTTTTGCGCACTGGAATCCGAATATGAAGCGTTATACAAACGGTTTGGCTGTAAAACATCTGTCGGAATAGGGGAGGAGTGTTTTATCGCTGCCGGCGGCGAGGCTTATCCCGCGGTTCTTGTGGGGAAATCCAGGGTAGGAAAGAAATCAGCCGGAGAATGTGCGCGGTGGTGCCTGGAAAGATATCCGGGAATGCAACTGTTCGTATCCTGTGGAATTGCCGGAGGGCTGGATGAGACGCTGACGGTGGGAGATGTCGTTTTTGGCGACAGGATTGTGGATGACCGTGCGGATAGGGCCGAGTGGCTTCGTCCGACGGCGAGAGCAAACCCGCAGCTCCTTCGCAAGCTGAAGGCGGGCGCGCAGGCTATCCGTTATAAAGGTCGGCCGATTCTTTGCCGGGAGGACGTCATTGTATCCAGTGATATCGGGGTGTTTGACCGGGAGACGGGGAGACGGCTGTTCGAGCGGTATCGCGGCGCCTGCGTGGAGATGGAATGCGCAGGGGCTGCTGCTGTTTGCCGCAGCGTTGGGGTCCCTATGCTGGCGGTTAAAACCATCAGCGATCATGCGGATGAAGGGGCGCTGCTTTCCATGGTTCGCTCACAGCGGCAGATCATGGTTAACCTAGCGGACCTACTGGCGTTCGCCTTCGACGGCGAATCTTGAAGGAATGGGGATATACCTCGAGCTGGTTTAGACGGCGGGAAAAAGGGAATAGAATATTCCTGACATCGGCGGAGAGCGGTATGGACCTGTCGTCGCCGGCGAAGGCAACGATGATAGACGATGGGACATGGACGGCGTTATTCCGCTTCCGCAGAGAGTCCCAGCCGGTGGGGCGAGGCCGCCCTGCAGCCGGGTTCATTTTTTTGCTCCAGATCATACGGCTGGCCTCCGACGCATGGGAAAACTACCGGCTTAAAGAAGGCGGCGTAGTACCCCGTTTATCCCGCCGATGCAATCAAAACAAAGGAGAAGCTCATGGAAGATCGGTATTTGTTTACTTCAGAATCCGTAACAGAGGGGCATCCGGACAAGCTGTGCGATCGGATATCCGACGGCATACTCGATGCTTATCTGAAACGGGACCCGGATGCACGGGTGGCCTGTGAAACAACGGTGACTACTGGCCTGATCACCGTTATGGGGCAGATCACCTCCCGAGCTTCGGTGGATATCCAGGGGGTGGTCCGGGAGATCGTCAAAGAGGTGGGCTACATAGATGACCGTTTCGGATTCAACGGAGAAAACTGCGGCGTTATCGTCATGGTGGATCGCCAGTCGGAGGATATCCGGGCCGGCGTCGGCTGTTCGCTGGAAAAAAGAAATCGACAGCGGAGCTTGACCCTGGGGGGCGGAGACATGAAGGAGGATCCCTATGACCAGGTGGGGGCGGGGGACCAGGGGATGATGTTCGGCTATGCCTGCCTGGAAACCAGGAGCCTTATGCCTGCGCCGATTTATTACGCTCATCAGCTTTGCAAGAGGATGAGCTTTGTGCGGAAGAATCATCATCTGCGGTATTTGGGGCCGGACGGCAAAGCAATGGTGACGTTTGAATATGTGGAAGGCCGCCCGGAACGGATTCACACCATCGTCCTGTCCGCGCAGCATACGGCGGACGTAGATCAGGAAAGGATCCGGAACGATTTGATCGCCAAGGTGATTCATCCGGTCGTTCCGGAAAAGCTTTTGACGGATACGGAAATTCTCATCAATCCCAGCGGCCGGTTCGTTTATGGCGGCCCCGCGGCGGACACCGGCCTTACCGGACGGAAAATTGTGGTGGACACCTACGGTGGAACGGGCCGGCATGGCGGCGGCGCTTTTTCCGGCAAGGATCCTACCAAGGTAGACAGGACGGGCGCTTATGCGGCGCGCTATATTGCGAAGAATATTGTGGCGGCGGATATCGCGGAGAGATGCGAGGTTCAGATTGCCTACGCCATCGGCGTGGCCAAGCCCGTATCTGTTCATGTGGACACATATGGTACAGGAAAATACGGAGACAACGTCATTTCCAGGATGGTTATGGAGACGTTTGACCTTCGTCCGGCTTATCTGATCGACCATTTCGATATGCGCAAGCCGATTTACAAGCAGTTGGCTGCCTACGGCCATTTCGGAAGGGTGGAATGGGAGCTGGCATGGGAGAAAAAGGACATGGTAGAGGCTATCCGGGCTTATTTCGCCGCCGGCAAGGGCTGAAAAAAAGGTGATGGACAGGATCGTTATTACGGGGATGGGAGTGCTCTCTCCCGCCGGGTTGACGTTGGAGGAATTCTGGAACACGCTGGTATCCGCCAAGCCCGTTTACGGCCCGCTGCCGGAATGGGCAGACGACGATCGGTACCGTGTGAAGCTCGGCGCACGGCTGCAACGCTATGACTGGGCGAAGGATCTGCCGCTGAAGAGTTACGGCAAGGCGGCGTGTTACTGTATGGCGGCCGCGGCAAGAGCGATGGAGGACGCGGGACTTTCTAGGCGGAGCATGGGGACGAGGCGCGTAGCTGTCATCATCGGGACCACTATGGGTGAGATACAGGAGGAAGAGGCGCTGACAGAGCGCCTATATGGCGGGGCGGAAGGGGACAAAACGTTTTTTTGCCGCAAATATCCCGCTTACCATATCGCTCATGCGGCGGCAGAGCTTTGCCGTGCCAGCGGTCCCTGCTATGTAGTGCCGGCAGCCTGCGCGGCGGGAAACTATGCAATCGCTATGGCGAAGCGGCTGCTGGATGGCCATTACGCCGATATCGTTCTGGCCGGAGGTGTGGACGTGTTCTCCAAGGTGGCTTTCGCCGGTTTTCAGCGTCTGCTTTCCTTGGCTCCGGATGTCTGCCGGCCATTCGACAAGGAACGTCGTGGCCTTGTGTTGGGAGAGGGCTGCGGCGTTGTCGTGATGGAGAGGGAAAAGGAGCGGATAGGAGGACGGCAATACGGGTATGTGCTGGGGACCGGTCTGGCCTCCAATGCTTATCATATGACGGCGCCCCATATCTCCGGCGAGGGAGAAGGAAACGCTATGCGCCGGGCGATCGCCGATGCCGGCCTGCGCACCGAGGAGATCGATTATATTTCTGCGCATGGAACAGGGACGAAGGCCAATGACCGCATGGAGGCCATGGCCATCCAACGGATATTCGGCGGACGGAAGCTGCCGCCCGTCAGCTCCATCAAGTCGGTTCTGGGGCATTCCATGGGCGCCGCCAGTATGCTGGAGGTGATCGCCTGCTGTCTGATGATGGAACGGAATCTGCTTCTGCCCACCGCCAATTATCAGACCCCGGATGAGGAGTGTCCCATCGATGTGGTGGCGAATCAGCCTCGGGAAGGCAAGCTGCATTATGTCCTTTCCAATTCATTTGCCTTCGGCGGGCAGACCAGTTGTGTGGCTCTCGGCAAAATCATGGGACATTATGGCAAGGAGGGAGCGCGATGAAAAGGAAGGTGTTTATCCACACCGCCGTTTTTGAAGAGGGGCGGCCGTTTAAGGAGCGGGACATCGAGCCGGATGACGTGAGCCGTCTATGCACGCAAAGCATAGGAAAGCTGTTGGAGCGGGTGCCTGCTTATGGAAAGACGCTGCCGATATGCTTCGGCTCCGCCTACAGCGTACTGAATAGTTTGCACGCTTTCAACCGAATTTGCGTCGAAGAAGGTCCGCTGAGGGCCAGTCCAAGCCGTTTCCCGGGAACCGTACTCAACGCGCCGGCCTGTTACGCCAGCATCACCCATCAGCTTACAGGGCCGATATACAATTTTTCAAACGGCGCGACCTCCGCGCTGGATGCACTGGGATTCGCCTATATGCAGATAGCGGATGAACGGGAGGAGGAAGCGGTTGTATGCGCGGCGGAGGAAGCCTCCTCCATCGCGCGGGTGATTGATCATGCCTTGTCGGCTTCCAGCAGCGGGGCTTTGTATCTGTCCAGCCTGCCCGGCCCGGTGGAGCTGCTGGAATATAGGATTTGCGCGCTGCCGGAAAAAGAGGATATGCCCATATCCGCCTACGGCTGTGTTGAAGCACTGCGGCTGATTTACACCTATCTATATGCGTCGCCTAGGGAGGATGAAAGGGAGGTTACCCTAACGGAGTTTCCTTATCAGGCCTCTGTTCGGCTGCGGTTTGCGTAGACGGGATTCGAAAACAGGAAGGATGGATACAGCAATGAATTTACAGCAGGAAATACGGGAGCTGGTGGCGGCTATTTTACAGATCCCGGCGGATGAATTGGATACTTCCGCTTCTTTTTTTGACGAATATGGAATGGATTCTCTGCGTGCGCTGGAGATTCTGGCAGAGGTGGAAAACAAATATAACATCACCATTGATCCGGATAATTTGATGAAAATGACCTGTATAGACGAGGTGGTGAAACTGACGGAATCCTACCTGAAGCCGCATGAATGAAGGAATCCATATTACGGGAATCGGCGCTGTTTCTCCGGCGGGGAACACGCTGCCGGATATTTGGAAGGCGCTTATGCAGCCCCGTCCGCCGGAACCCCAAACCCTATCGATTGCCGGTACCCCGCGCGCGGTAAAAGCCTATATCCTGGATCCGGAAGCCTATGAACGGTCACCGGAGGAGTATTTTTTGGACATATGCACCCGGGCTATCCGCCTGGCGGCGGAAGACAGCGGATTGACGGTGGATTTTGCCCGTAGCTGCATTTTGATCGGCTCGGGCATGGGGGCGGCGGAGGCACTGCTGGACCGGCCGGCGCTGCCGGACGGCTATCCGGCGGGATGGGCGGAAAAAATCCGTTCCCAGTTAGAGTGGAGGGGCGACGTTCAATGGGTGGCAAACGCATGTTGCGCCGCCGCCCAGGCCATAGCTTACGGCTGCGAGCTGTTGCAAAGCAGGCTCTTCGATAGGGTGATCGCTGGCGGCGCGGAGATTTTTTCCTATTTGGTATACAGTGGTTTCCGGCGCCTCAACGCCCTGGATGAGGAAGGCTGCCGTCCCTTTCATCCATCGCGTAGAGGGATTGCAGTGGGAGACGGCGCCGCCTTTTTTGTGCTGGAGCGCCAGGCGGGCCGGAAAGATTATGGAAGGATAACGGGGCAGGCCGTTACCAATGATGCCTATCACGTCGCCGCGCCGGAGCCGAAGGGGGAACAGGCGGGGCGCTGTATCCGGCTGGCGTTGGAACGGACGGGCTCTCCGCGGGGAGTGGATGTGGTGGTTGCCCATGGAACCGGCACCCGGAGAAACGATTCCATTGAGGCGAAGCTACTCTACGAGCTGTTCGGGCCGGTGAATGTCATAGCGCCGAAAGAGAGGCTGGGGCATACGGGAGGCGCATCAGGCGCCTTTAACCTGTTAGCGGCCCTGGGGTGTTTACGGTATCAGATGCTGCCTCAAACCTCGGAATGGTCCCTTGAAGACGCGGAAGTGCGCCTGAGGCTGTTTCCAACGCCTCATTCCGGTTCTATGGAAAGGATTTTGTCGAATTGCTTTGCCTTTGGCGGGACCAATGTCGCTATGGTTTGTGAGGGCATTAAGAGGAGGAAGGACGGAGAAGGGGGAGAAAAATGATGCCAGCTTGGAGGAAACGCCCTGTCTCTGTTTGGCTAACGGCCGCAGAGCCGCCTCCACTGCGTTTCTTGGATGAGGCGGATCGAACCATGGACAGCTTCAGCAAAAGGGTGCTGATGACGGCTTATCGATTGTTTAACGGCGATTTCAGCTCCTTGGACAGCCGGGATACCGGCGCCGTTATCTCTTCCGCTTCCGGTCCGCTGTCATCGATAAGAGAGATCGCCGGCCTTTTGCGAAACGAAGATCATTGCCGGATCAATCCGAGCTTTTTCCCCAACATTATGCTGAGTACAGCCTTGTCTCACTTGACCCGAGTGGCGGGGATACACGGACCGTCCAGTTGCTTTTTGGAGAAGGATCCGGCAGGGAAGAACGCCATGCAATATGCCAGTGTGCAGCTTGCCACCGGAAACTGCGGCGGTATGCTGTATATTCGCGTGGAGGACGACGGATGGAACGAGGGCCGGTATCTGACAAGCGGGAGAGCGGCCGGGGAGAAACGGATAT
>CAKTTT010000108.1 GCA_934615635.1 uncultured Eubacteriales bacterium
TGGGAGCCCGGCCGTTGACCGATTGGAAAAAGGAAGCGAACAGTTCCTCCGGCGAAAGCGGGGAGGAGAGAGCGTTTTCCGAGCCGTCCCGGGTCACCGCCCCGCCGCCTTCCTCCGGCGGCGCCACCTCCACATGGAGGAGATTGGGATACAGCAGGCGCAGCCGCTGCGCGGGGTCCAGCCCCGGTTCCCCCGTCAGCACCGCCCAGATGTAGTCCTCCCGCCCCGCCGTATCCTCCCGTCCCGCCTCCAGCAGCCGGGAGAGCTCGCCGCGGATGCGGCGGAGCTCCCGCCGGGGCTTCACCGGAATCAGCCGGATGTCCACCTCCCCCTTTTCGCCCAAGGTCACCAGGGGATAGCTTTTCCGATGATCCGTTTCGGAAAGGGAATATTTCAGCGGGGAGCCGGCGTACCGCACGGTGTCCCGGCCGATCCGCTGGGCTTTGTGCAGGTGCCCCAGCGCCACATAATCGAACCCGTCGAAGAGAGAGGCGTCCACCCCGTCGGTGCCCCCCACCGAAAGGCTTTCCGATTCGCAGGTATCCGGCAGGATGCCGCCTGCGCAGACGAACTGGTGCGCCACCAGCACGTTTCGCTCCTCCGGGCGCTCCGGCAGCCCTTCCAGGGCGGCGGAGACCGCCTCGCCGGTGTCCGCGATTTCCCGTCCCAGGGCGCGGCGCACAAAAGCAGGCTTAAGAAAGGGGAGCAGATAAAAATGCACCGGCCCCACGGCATCCTCCAGCGTAACCTGGCGGACCGCTCCGTCGTACAGCCCGGCGATATGCAGATTCTGCCGGGCCAGGACGCCGCTAAGAAACTGAAGCCGTTCGGGAGAATCGTGATTGCCGGAAACTGCCAGCACCGGCACCCCGGCCTTGTGCGCGCCCTCTAAGAAGGCGTCCAGAGCCTCCACCGCTTCGGCCGGAGGAACGGAACGGTCGTACAGGTCGCCCGCCAGCAGGATCACGTCCGCTTTTTCCTCCACAGCCGTCTCCAGCACCCCGTCCAGGAAAAGCCGCTGATCCTCCAGCATGGGCGCCTCCAGCACGGATTTCCCCAGGTGCAGGTCCGCCAAATGGATGAATTTCATGGAGCTTAACCGCCTTTACGCTGTCTGGGTTGTCCCCGTCCCCACGGCCTTTGCCGCCGGGCGACAGGCTATAATAAAAAGTATACCACGGCCGGAGGGCTTCCGGCAACCGCTTTTGAGAAACACCGCGTATTTTATCCGTCCCCGCGCCGATCCGTCCCAGTGGCGGGCGGCGGCCGGCATGACCCGTTCGCCTTTTCAAGGGGCGGGGGATACCTCGTA
The DNA here is from genome assembly GCA_934615635.1 of uncultured Eubacteriales bacterium. Taxonomy (GTDB): domain Bacteria; phylum Bacillota; class Clostridia; order Oscillospirales; family Acutalibacteraceae; genus CAKTXU01. The sequence continues at coordinate 1,313 of CAKTTT010000108.1, forward strand.
GGCCTCTCATCCGGATACAACAAGAGATACCGCGCCTCTCCATCTGCTTCCCGAACCGGAACGGGCCCTTTTCCCGTGGGGGGGCGGCGGAGCCGGAGCTCCTGCAGACATCCTTCGTCGGCGCGGGAATCCCCGTCCCCGGTCTACGGCGGGCCTCCCCGCCCCCCAGACGGCGGATAACCCCCCCGGCTTCCGGGCAGCCGCCTCTCTTTCTATGCAAGCCTCCGCAGGCGGGCCGGTTTCATGGCTTCATCCTATCACGCCGCCCCGGTTTTCGCAAGCGCCCCTCCCGCCCCGCCGCGCGCAGGGAAAATGCGGCATTGAAAAAACGGGCAAGGGATGGTATACTTGTCAAGTTATCATATTTCCCGCTGTAAATGGAAAAAACACAGGAAAAACACACAAGCTTTATAGACTGTTTACAAATGCGGGAGGCATATCCGATAAAATAAAGGCGCGTGCACGGCATCGGACGCCGGAATCCTGCTGCGCTGCGGGATCCCCGATGCCGGGAAGAAAGGGATGGTAGTCAACATGATCGAGGTACAAAACCTCACGAAGCGGTATGGCGCCCACTGCGCGGTGCAGAATATCAGCTTCCAGGTGGACGAGGGGGAGATCCTGGGTTTCCTCGGCCCCAACGGCGCGGGCAAAACCACCACCATGAATATACTCACCGGATATCTGTCGGCCAGCGAGGGTGTGGTGAAGATCAACGGCCACGACGTGCTGGAGGATCCCAACGGAGCCAAGGCCGACATCGGCTATCTGCCGGAGCAGCCGCCGCTGTATCTGGACATGACGGTGCGGGAATACCTGGACTTCATGTATGAGCTGAAGAAATGCAAGCTCCCCCGCCAAAAACATATCGCGGAAATCTGCCGTCTGGTGAAGATCGAGGATGTGTACGGCCGGCTAATCAAAAACCTGTCCAAGGGCTACAAACAGCGGGTGGGCTTCGCCCAGGCGCTGATCGGCAATCCGCCGGTGTTGATCCTGGACGAACCCACCGTGGGCCTCGACCCCAACCAGATCATCGAAATCCGCACCCTGATCAAAAGCCTGGGCAAGCATCACACGGTGATCCTGTCCTCCCATATCCTGCCGGAGATCGAGGCGGTGTGCGACCGGATCGTGGTCATCAACAAGGGCGTCATCGTGGCAGACGACACCCCCAAGGCTCTTTCGGAGAAGTATTCCAGCGACCGCCGGGTTCTCGTCCGGGTGGCCGGACCCGAGAGCGAGGTGCAGGCGCTGATCTCCCGGGTACCGGGGGTTCAGCGGGTCACTCTGCTGGGACTCAAGGAGCCGGGTATCTCCGAGTACGCCGTCGAACCGGCGGAGGGCGTCGATATCCGCCGGGAGCTGTTTGAACGCCTGGCGGCCCGCAACTGGCCGCTGATGGGCCTCAAGTCCATGGAAATGACTCTGGAGGACATCTTCACCATGCTGACGCGTGAACGGATGCCCCAGGGAAGCAAAAAAGGGGGTAAAAAGAAATGACGGCTGTTTTTAAGCGGGAGTTCCGTTCTTTTTTCACCTCTCCGGTGGGCTATGTGGTGCTGGCCGTGCTTTTCTGCTTTTCGGGCTATTTTTTCTTTGTGTATAATCTGGCCAGCGGTTCCGCAGACATGAGCAGCGTTTACGGTAACCTGTTCACCATTGTGCTGCTGCTGGTGCTGCCGGTGCTGACCATGCGGCTGTTCAGCGACGAAAAACGGCAGAAAACCGATCAGGCGCTGCTGACCGCGCCCACCAGCCTGACGGGCATCGTGGTGGGCAAATTCCTGTCCGCCCTGCTGATGTTCGCCATCGGCCTGTCCATCACCATCGTCTACGCAGTGGTCATCGCGGTGCAGGTCACCCCCGACTGGATGGTCATTATCGGCAACCTGCTGGGCCTGCTGCTGCTGGGCGGCATGGTCATTTCCATTGGTATGCTGATCTCCAGCCTGACGGAGAGCCAGTTCATCGCGGCCCTGGGAACCTTTGTGGTCTCCTTCGCCCTGCTGATGATCGACAACCTGAAATACCTGTTCAACGCGAGCTGGCTGGCCACCATCGTGGACTTCCTGTCCATCAACCAGCGGTATAACGATTTTACCATCGGTGTGATCCATTATGACGACATTCTCTTTTTCCTGAGCATGCAGGTGCTGTTCCTGTTCCTGACCGTGCGTGTGCTGGATCGCAAGAGATGGAGCTGAGGAGGGAGCAATAAGATGAAGAAGGATAACCTGCCGGAGAATCCGGAACAGCAGGAGACGCATCTGGAGGCCGGACAGGAGCAGAGGACGGCCGCCGAGACGGCGCCGGAGGAGAAGCAGCCGGAGACAAAAGCGGACAACGCCGGCGAGGCCAAGGAAGCGCCTGCAGACGCTATCGGCATGGATGAGCAGGAGCCGGAGCCGTTCCTGGAGGAGGAAGCGCCCGGGGAGCAGGATGAGAGCGGCGGATCCGCTTCCGGGAAAAAGAAACCCAAAAAGAAAAGGGACAACCGCCGGTTCCGTTTCGGCACCATGGCCACCGTGCTGACCGCCGCCGCCGTGGCGGTGGTGGTTCTGTTCAACGTGGTGGTGGGGATTCTGGCGGACCGGTTCCCGCTGAACCTGGATCTGACCAAGGACAAAACCTACTCGCTTTCCGATACCTCGCTGGAGATCATCAAAAGCGTGGATAAGGATGTGCAGATCCTGATTTTTGCGGACGAGGAGCTGTTCCGCGACAATGTATCCGCCGGCGAACAGGGCAAGATCCTGCGCCAGTTCTACGAAGCGCTTAACTCCTGCGTCAGCCTGTCCGGCGGCAAGATCACCGTGCGCTATGTGGACACCACCGATCCGGCCGCCACCGCCCCGTATGAGGATTATGACATCAGCGCCGGCGACGTGCTGCTGATCTGCGGCGACCGGCACCAGAAATTTGTCGGCTACAACTACTACACCTACAGCTCCGAGCTCTGGGAGGCAAAGACCAACAGCTACTATGAAACCTCCTACACCTCCGTGGTGGAAAAGACGCTGATGACCCGGCTGAACAATGTGACCAGCGACCAAAACCTGGTGATGACCATGTTCGTGGGCCACGGGGAGGACGAATCCACCGTCAGCGGCTTGAAATCGATCTATGAGGCCAACGGCTATGATATCAAAGAGGTGGATCTCTCCACCGCCACCGAAATCGATGAGAACACCTCCATCGCGGTGATCCCCGCCCCCACAAAGGATTATTCCAAGGACGAGCTGCAGCGGCTGCGGGAGTGGATGGACGAGGACGGGCTCAAGGGCCAGAACCTGCTGGTGATGATCAACTATTCCGCCGACTGCCCCGAGCTGTACGGCTATCTCAAGGAGTATTACGGCATTGAGGTGACCGATAACCTGATCTGGGAAACGGACGCCAGCAAGACGGTCCGCATCGGCATGAGCTTGAACCCGTATTATTCCTACGCGGATATAGAGGACAACGAGCTGATCGAAGGGCTGACCAGCGGCAAGGTCATCATGGGCCCCACCCGCCAGCTACTGACCCATTGGGGCACCGACAGCCAGAACACCTCCAAGCTCAACTATGACCTGCTGACCTATTCCGATACCGCGAAGCTAATCACCCTGAAGGATGTCAACGACGAGGATCGGGACGAGGACGCCGACCCCACCTTCAAGGCGGAGGAATACCCGGTGGTGGGCGTGGCCCACGCCCAGACCTACAGCTACGACGGCTCCGACAAGGTGACGAACAATGTGGTGGTCTGCGGCGGTATGTGGCTGGCCAATTCCACCTTCCTGCAGAACGCCTCCTTCAACAACGAGGACGTGCTGCTCAGCGTGGCCAACAATCTGACGGGCAACGACGCCATCGTCATCTCCGGTAAATCGGTCAAAACCGATACCATGACCCTGACGGAATCCACCGTTTGGACCCTGATGATCATCTTTGTGGTGGTTATCCCGGTCGTGACCCTGGTGATCTGCCTCGTCGTGTTTATCAAGAGGAGGCATCTATGAGTAAACAGCTCCGCACGCTGCTTTTCGCCGGTATCGGCATCGTGGCGCTGGGGGCCATTCTGGCCGTCCTGCTCCTGCTGCCGAACAGAACCGGAGAAGGAGACACCTCCTCCACCGCCTCCAGCGACCCCTCCATCTCCCTTGTGGACAAGAGCAAGGATGCGCAGGGCGAAGCCGTCGAAAAACCGGTGAAAAAGGTCACGGTGAAAATCAGCCCGGATGAAGAGAAGAAGGACGAGGACGGCAATGTCCTGGTGGTGGCCCGCAAGGGCGAGGAATTTGAAATCTCCCCCAACGAGGAGGAGGAGATGGTGGTCCAGCTTTACAAGGACCTGCCGGTGAACACCTACCTTGTGGAATCCCTCACCGATTCCCTGGCGGCCATCAGCGCCACCAAAAAGGTGGCCGACAAGGCGGAGAATCCGGCGGATTACGGCCTGGATACCCCCGCCGTTACCGCGACGGTGGTCTATCACGACGACACGGAAGTGACCGTGGAACTGGGGAATGAAACGCCGCTTAAAGAGGGCTTTTATTTTCGGATAAGCGGGGACGAAACCGTTTATCTTGTCTCCACCTCCTTCGGCAACACCCTGCTCAAGGAGTCCCTGTCCTACATCGGCAATATCCTCTACAGCAAACCGTCGGTGAACGCCGACGATTCCAACGGCTCGGCGATCCTGCGGGATATGGAGCTCAGCGGCCGGGTGCGCGGAGAGAATAAATTCGCCTTCCGGGCCACCACCAACGCAGACACCGCCGAATACACCGCCTACGCTGATTATATCATGACCTTTCCTTATGCCCGCTCCACCAATGCCCAGACGGTGAGCGATCTTGCCAGCGCGGCGGCCTCCCTCAGCGCCACCAAGGCGGTGCTGGCCTACCCTACCGCGGAGGATCTGGCCGCTTACGGGCTGGATGATCCCTATTCCGTGGCCAGACTCAACGTGGCGGTCAAAACCACGGAGGAGCCGGAGGACACCTCCTCCACCACCTCCTCGTCGGAGGAATTGGGCGAAACCAAGTATTACAACGTCAGCGCCCACACGGTGAAGCTGGGGAATAAGGATGAAAACGGCAACTATTACTGCACGGTGGACGATGTCCAGGTGATCTATCTGGTGTCCTCCGGCGCGGTACCCTGGGCGGAGCTGCAGTATGACGACGTCGCGGATCCGATGCTCTTTGTCACCGACATCCAAAACGTCGATTCCATCACCATCACCAATCAGGGAACGGAAACCACCTTCAAGCTGGAGCATTTCCCCGACGAGACGGAAGCCGACGACAAGATGAAGGTGACCTTGGACGGTAAGCAGATGGATACCAAGAACTTCCGCCGGCTCTACCAGCTCATGATGAGCATCAGCCGCACCGGCGCCATGGAGGTAGAACCCTCCGGCGATCCGGAGATTACCATTCGGGTGGTCCGTGAAGGCGCGGAGGACATTCTTGCCGAGTTTTTCCCGGCGGACGCCAACACCTATACTTGCCGGCTGGAGACAGGGGAAACTTACAAGGTCAGCGCCGGCAAGCTGGAAAACCTGTTGAAGCAGCTAACTGGTTATCTCAATGGCGAAGAGGTTTACGCCGGATAATCCCTAGATAATCCCTCCGCCGATATATAGGCAAACAAACCCCCATCCGGGAGCTGTGACAGCTCCCGGATGGGGGTTTTATGTCGCCGGGAAGGCGAGAAAAATCCCCCGGTTCAACCGGGGGTAGGTAAAAAAGCTTAAGCGAAAAGAAGAACCTCCTGTGGTAACAGAAAGGATAGGCTCCACGAGGGGGAAGCACAGGAGGTTCGTGCCAAAAAGCCATTGCACAAATGAAGGTAAGGAGGAAATAGCGATACCAAAAATGGCGGGCAACTATGCCCCCATGGAAGCCGCAGTGCAAAAGGTTGATTGACAGATTATTCGATGCCCCTTTAGGGGGACGGCCACAGGATTTTGGCCCTTGGGCATACCACGCCTTCAACGCGTGCCTCTATTCTGCCGATGGGATAAAAAGAGGGCTATTCCTCCTGCCCCAGCTCCCGATAGTTGCCTAAGAAGGTGAAGGCGGGCATTTCCTCCGACAGGGCGCAGAGCAGATCCTGTGTTTCCGGCTGGGATACCGAGCCCTCAAAATCCAGATAAAAAGCATAGTGAAAGCCGCCGTCCCGAATCGGCCGGCTCTCGATTTTCGTCAGATTCAAGCCCGCCAGGGCGAAGCGGGCCAGCGCCCGGTAAAGGGAGCCGGTGGTGTGGGGCAGCGAGAAGATCAAGCTGATCTTGTCCGCATCCGGGGGAAGGGTGAGCCGGGAGGTGATGGCAATGAAACGGGTGCAATTTTTATCTACCGATTGAATAGAATCGCTTAAAACTTCCAACCCGTAAATATCCCCCGCTTTCCGAGAGGCGATAGCCGCCAGGGAGGGATTTCCCGCCTGCGCCACCATCTGCGCCGCCATGGCGGTGTTCCCGTAGGGAAGGGTTTTCCAGCCATGGGCCGCGATGGCCTCCTCGCACTGGGAAAGCCCCTGGGGGTGGGAGCACACCTCCCGGATGTCGGCAAGCCGGGCGCCCGGCAGTCCCAAAAGGCAGTGGGAGATGGGCAGCTCCACAGCAGCGGCGATGGTGAATCCCCCCGCCATGATCAGGTCGTACACCTCTCCCACCGAGCCGGTGGAGGAGTTCTCCACCGGCAGTACGCCGTAATCCGCCCTGCCCGTGCGTACCTCCTCCAGCACATCCGCCC
>CAKTTT010000109.1 GCA_934615635.1 uncultured Eubacteriales bacterium
CAGCCCAAGCCCTCTCCCGTCCGGGGATTGTAATACTCAAAGATATCCCGCTTATCCTGGTCGCACCAGCCAAGGATGGTCTGCCGGAAGCTCTCCGCCAGCTCGTCATAGCCATAGTTTTTCAGGCCCTTGGCAGCAAAATAAGCCATGTTCAGCCAGGTGGGGCCACGCCAAAACAGCGTCGGGTCAAAGGCGGGGTCGTTATAGGAAACGGTGGGCATCCCCGGATAGAAGAAGGCCGGATCCGCCGCGATTTCCGCCATCCGTTTCGCCTTATCCCTGTCGGCGCAGCGGGCAAACAGCGGCGCAAAGGAAGCGGGAGTCAGCACGCCTGTGGATTCCCCCGTATACCGGTCGGTATCCACATAAGCCTGCAGGGTGTTATCCCACAACCGCTCGTTGATCTTTTCTGCCAGAGCCTCCCTCTTGGCTTTCCATCCTTCCGCCTCGCCGTTCTGCAGCTCAGAGGCCATAAACGCCATGGCATCGTAAAAGGTCACCATATAGCTGTTGAGATCCACCGGCCACAGCTCCTGGATCTTTTTATCCCAGCGGGGGGAATCGTCCATACCGGATTCCCACTTGATATGGGTAAGCCAATCGTTGTCCACATGGACCGCATCGTAATGGAAGAGTCCCTCGGCCTCTTCAAACCGCTTGGTTCTCCAGAACCTTTCATTCTTGACATAGTAGGGATAGGCTTCCTCCAGGAAACTCCGGTCGGGATGGCGGCGGTAAACCTCCACAAAAGCCCAGGGGAATACCGGCGGCTTGGAGTAGTTGTCCATCCGCTTGCCGTCTTCAAAGATCACATCCGGGAACAGCCCGTCTTCCCCCTGGCAGAGGAAGAAGATCCGGAACTGCTGCTGGGCCAGCGCATAATCCCACCGGGACACCGTCAGCGCGTGAAAGGCGGAATCCCAATTCCATACCCCGCGATAGGGGCCGGGAGAGGGGCGGATGCCCGTGCAGCTTCCCCAAGGAGCATTGGGCATATCGATAACATTGTCCTCCAAAACCTGGGAGGCACGCGCAAGAAGCTCCATGTCTCGTTTAGAGCAGGCGCCGCCCGCCTCCAATTCGGCGAGCCACTGGTCTCTTTTTTCCATCCGCGATTTCTCCTTTTTCAAGTTATTTACCTATTCATCATTATAATAAGGTTATATTTCCCGTGTCAAGAGTACTATTTTTAATATTTTATAATTTTTTATTTTTTACCCTAATAGCACTTTTCTTCTCTCTCATCCCTCGCTGCAATGTTCAAAGCGAACCAGGCCGCCGGCCTCTTCTGCCGGTCCGATATCTACGCAGTCCCGCTTGATATGGCAATAGCGAAACAGGATGTTCCGCACACAATACGCTTTGTCACCGGCAGAAGCCCACCGCCGATTGCCACTGTCGATGTGCAGAAATTTTTGCCCATTCCTATCGAAAGTGAAGTCGCAATGGCTGAAGAGGATATTCCGGGCAATGGGACCCTCCAGGGGCGGCTCTGCGTTCAACCACATTCTCGTCACATGCAATCGGCTATCTGTGACGTACAATGGAGAGCGGAAACGGAAAGTCCCTTGAAAATCGCCGCCTTGAATACGGGAATCCGGCGCGGCAAGGGAATCAACGATCGCCTTACAGCCCGCCCCGGCCCGTATACCTTCCAACTCCTCCTTCAATGTGACGGCGATAGCGTTTCCGCTAACCTCCACGCTTTCTAAGATGGTGGTACCGATCCATTTTCCTGTGTCAGTGTCGAAAAAGGAGATAGTGTCCCCTGGCTGGGCATAGGCATATGGGGTCCCTCTCTCTGGCCAATAAAGAAGGATTTGCCGCGCCTCCCTCCTTTCCACTTGAAGCATGGAGGCGCTAATATTGAATAAATCGTCATATAGATAGCGGGCACTGCAGTTTTCCCATATCAGCCGCCCGCGATTTTCCTTGCAATGAAAGCCATCTCGCCATCCCACGAAGCGAATCCCCTCCTCCTGAGGTGAAGGAAGGATATCCACATTGGAAAAACGGAAAATCCCCTCGTTTCCACAGAGAAAAAACATAAACTTCGCTGCGCTCCACACTTGACAGTTCCTCATGGTAAAATCCCGGTTATCCAGTACGGTGAAGGCCTGCTCAATCACCTGGCCTATATGCGGCATGGGAATGATGAAGCGATCCCCCTCAAGAAGCATCCTCATACGTTCTTCTCGGCCGGTAAACACATCGTTGCAGGCAACCTTATACAAATGCTCCTTGGCATTCAATACACGATAGGCATCGATTCCTATGTGATAGCGTCCCTCTTCCCTGTCCACCACGCCGAAATAGTCACCAACCGGCTGCCGGTACTCCTCTGTGATGTGGAGAGAGCGGTCGGTACGGATAACCATTTCACCGCTTTCCAGATCCGCCTCCACCACCTCCGCCAGCGCATAGGGCTTGGTTGCATAGTCAAATCGGAAACCGTCAAGCACCACATTTTGATTGGCGTGAAGCAGGCAAAGTCCCATGATGGATTTTGCCAGGATGGTGGTGTTCTCCCCTTTGACTGTCACATTCCGCAATCCCACCAAGGAAAGGGCATAGCTCCCCTCTCCGAAATAATAAACCTTGTTCGGCTCAAAGTACAGAATGCTACCATCTCCCGCCGTCCGCAACGCCTCAATCGCCGCCGTGACCGCCATCGAATCATCCGTTACTCCGTCTCCTATGGCGCCGAAATCCTTTACATAGAGATTCTGAGAATGCTCCGTACGCATCGATTCCGGGGCCGCCCCTCCCTCCGCTGTTTTGCTTAATCCCAGCTCCGCCAGCACGAGGTCGTCAGACGCCGTATCCGTCTCTCCCGACAGGCTGCAGGAGGAAGAAATCAGGTCCGATGAGGTTTCCGGGATGGGGGATGATCCGCTCTCCTTCTCCGATGCACATCCGGCGAACAGCGTGACGAGGAGAGCAAAAAGCAAAAGAAGTATTTTCGTTTTCACTTACGATTCCCTCTTTCTAAAGGATTTTTCTTTCATCTATTTATCCTTACCAATCAGCCGGTACCACGGATCCATCCAGCTCTGCTGTTCGTTAAAAAGAGCTAAAAAGTCTCTGCAAGAACAATCTTGAAAAAATATTTTAGTTTCTTAAATTGCAAAATCACCCTCTATAAATCCCCTTAATTATAATTCGGGTTAGTAAATACTTCAAGCAATAATCTGCTGCATGCAGGGAAAGTGTAAATCATCTTGCATAAAGCAGAGCAAAAAAGGGAGACAACTTCCTTACGAAGTGTCTCCCTTAAGGTACCCCTTTTGCCCTGTTTATTTTACCCTTCAGTGCGGAAGTGCTTCCCCACCGGCTGTATCCGCCGGTACGGAATCCTCCTCCGGCTTGACCTCACGGCCCTCCATAATGGCAAGGAACTGAGCTCCGTCCAGCTTCTCGTTATGGAAGAGATACTGAGCCACCGCGTGCAGCTTGTCGATATGCTCGGTGAGCTTGCGCTCGGTTTCTTTATAGCAGCTATTGATGATGTTGTCGATTTCCTCATCGATCTTGGCGGCGATCTCCTCGGAATAGTTGCGCTGATGACCAAAGTCGCGTCCCAGAAACACCTCGTTGGAATCGGAAGCGCCGAAAACGATCGGTCCCAGCCGCTCGCTCATACCGTATTTGGTAACCATGGAGCGCGCCGTATCGGTAGCCCGTTCAATATCATTGGAAGCGCCGGTGGAGATATCATCCAGCACCAACGCCTCGGCCACCCGGCCGCCCAGCAGCACCTCAATATCCTCCAGCATCTCCTTCTTCGCCCTATAGGAGCGGTCGGTTTGGGGCAGGCTCATGGTATAGCCGCCCGCCATACCGCGGGGAATGACGGAAATCTGATGAACCGGATCCTGGGTCGGGCAGTAATAGGTCACCACCGCATGGCCCGCCTCATGGTAGGAGGTGAGTCGCTTTTCCTTGTCCGTGATAACATGGCTGCGCTTTTCGGTCCCCATCACCACCTTGATGGTGGCCTCCTCGATCTCCGGCATGGTGATGGAATGCAGATTCTTCCTCGCGGCCAGCAGCGCCGCCTCGTTAAGCAGGTTCTCCAGATCCGCGCCGGTAAAGCCGGCGGTGGACTTGGCAATGGTGGCCAGCTCCACATCCGGCGCCAGCGGCTTGCCGCGGGCGTGAACCTTCAGAATCTCCTCCCGGCCCTTGATGTCGGGGTAATTCACCACAATCTGGCGGTCGAAACGGCCGGGGCGCATAAGCGCCGGATCCAGGATATCCGGCCGGTTGGTGGCGGCGATCATGATGACGCCCTCATTGGCGCCGAAGCCGTCCATCTCCACCAGCAGCTGATTCAAGGTCTGCTCCCGCTCATCGTGTCCGCCGCCCAGGCCCGCGCCTCTTTGGCGGCCCACTGCGTCGATCTCATCGATGAAGATGATGCAGGGGGAATTCTTCTTCGCCTGATCGAACAAGTCACGGACGCGGGAAGCGCCCACACCCACATACATCTCCACAAAATCCGAGCCGGAGATGGAGAAGAAGGGGACGCCCGCTTCTCCGGCCACCGCCCGGGCCAGCAGGGTTTTACCGGTTCCGGGAGGGCCCACCAGCAGCACGCCCTTGGGCACCCGGGCGCCCAGTTCCTTGAACTTGCGGGGAGATTTCAGGAAGTCCACGATCTCCCGCAGCTCCTCCTTCTCCTCGTCGGCTCCCGCCACGTCGGCAAAGGTGGTTTTTCGCTTCTCATCGGCCGGCTGCTTGATCCGCGCCTTGCCGAAGCCCATCGCCTTACCGCCGCCGTCTATCGATGACAAGGAGCGGCGCATCATCACCCACATGGCGATGAAGAACACCACAATCAGCAGCGTCGGGATCAGGTTGACGATCCAGGGCAACTGGCTGACCTTCTCCATATCGTAGGTGACGTTGTTGTCGGGATTGTCGTCCCGGTTCTGGGGGCTGACGATTTCCTCCAGCACATCCACCAGGAACAGGTTCACATCCGGAACGGTGTATTTAAGGACGTCCTTCTCATCGATCTTCTCATCGCGGTTGGTGTCCTCCTTGCGGAATTCTGGCCGCAGGCGCACCGTCAGCGCCCCGCTGCCCAGATCCAGCTCGAAGTGCTCCACCTCTCCCCGTTCGAAATATCCCACGAAATCGGAATATTTCACGTCCCCGGCAGAGGTCCTGTTATCGAAAAGCAGCCACATCAACAGGCAGATCACCAGAGGGATGCCGAGAAACAAACCGACATTCCGTATGATTTTGCCATAATCGTTGTTGTTAGATTCCACGAATGTTCACTCCTTCTATCCGCCTTGAGCAGAAACCAACACGGCAAGGCAAGATCATACGGTATAAATTTCCGGCTTAAGTACGCCGATATACGGCAGGTTGCGGTATTTCTCAGCGTAATCCAATCCATAGCCAACAATAAACTTATCCGGCACGACGGCGCCGACATAGTCAGGAAAGATGTCCACCTTCCGCCTTTCCGGTTTATCCAGCAGCGTGCAGAGCCGAATGCTGTTCGGCTTGCGGGCGCTGAGGTTCTTCAGCAAAAAGGAGAGGGTCATCCCGGAATCCAGGATATCCTCCACCACCAAAAGATCCTTACCCTCCATAGAGGAATCCAGATCCTTGAGGATCCGCACCGCGCCGGAGGTGCTGGTCCCACTGCCATAGCTGGACACCGACAAAAAATCGATGGAACAAGGGATATCGACAGCGCGCATGAGATCCGCCATGAAGATCAGAGAGCCCTTGAGAACGCTCACCATAAAGAGATTCTTGTCCTTATAGTCTTCACTTATTCGCCGCCCGATATTTTTGACAATTTCGGCCAACTGCTCCTCGGTGTATAGGATTTCCGCAATATCCGCCCGCATACTCATTCCCTGTTTACATCCCTTCATTTGTATCCCTTATGCCAAGCGGCGCCGTTTCTCCGCCGCCCTGCTCGAAAAACACCAGCACCTGCGTCGTGGAGGAAGAAAGCCGTACCCGCTCGTCACAGCCGAAGCCGGGTACCAGAACGATCCCCTTCGCATCGCACAGCACAGGCGTTTCCGCCCGCTTTTCCAGCGGCAAGCCCGCCTCATTGAACAATTTTTTCAGACTTTTGCCGCCGCCGCGCCCCACCGGACGGTACCGATCGCCGGGCAGCCGCCGTCTGACGGTTATCACGTTCCTTATACTAGCATAATCCAATGCATTTTTTAATAAGATTTTGTGAATTTTCTTGCAGTTCTCATATTCTTCCAAAGAAAGAATCCGGGATGTGTACATTCTGCCGCAGATTTCATAAGAATTCCCGGGAATGAGAGGAAAGGAGGGGAAGTCCGGCGTTTCTTCCGCTTCCGCCCGCTGGAACAGCAGCTTATCCCGCTGGACCGATACCCGCAGTCCTCCCGGCAGGGTGACGGCTCCCTCCTGCTCCAGCAGCCGATCCAACAGGGCCAGATGCCGGCCTTCCGCCTCCCCCTCCGCCGCGATTTCATATACCCTATACCTGATGGCGGGCGGGATATCCCGCAGCCTCGTCCGATGGAGGCAGGTCGTGCCTTCTTCTCCGCCCAGCCGCACCGACTGAAACGCCGCCTGCGCCTGCATCCACAGATACTCGTCGTCCACCCGCACCGCATCGGCAAGACGGCGAACCGCCTGTTCGGCCTGAGGATTGAGGGCTTTCAGCTCTCCCGTCACCCGCAGGCGCAGCCGGTTGCGACTGTATCGAACGTCACCGTTGCTGTCGTCGATGCGAAAGGGGATCCCCTCCTCCCGACAGTAGGCCTCCACCTCCTCCCGGCTGCAGTCGATCAGCGGCCGGATGACTCTCCCGCGAACCGGGGCAATGCCGGACAGACCCTTGAGCGAGCTTCCCCGGATGATATGGAGCAGCACGGTTTCCAGATTATCTCCGGCGGTGTGGGCGGTGGCGATCCGGCAGGGTTCCCGGACGGCGGCCAGCTCTTCGAAAAAGGCATACCGAACCTGGCGGCCGGCTTCCTCCAGCCCCATACCCTTCTTGCGGGCCACCGCCCGCACGTCCTCCCGGCGCACGTGGAAAGCGATTCCCCGTCCGGCGCACCATTCCCACACCAGACTCTCGTCCGCATCCGCAGCCTCTCCCCGCAGGCCGTGGTGGACGTGGGCCGCCACAAGCTCCCGTATCCCCAGTTCCTCCCGGCGGGTGGCGAGATAATGAAGCAGCGCCATGGAATCGGGCCCCCCCGATACGCCGATCACCACCGCATCGCCGGAAGACAGCATATGCTCCCGGCAGATAGCTGCATCCGCCTTTTCGGGCAGCCTCCCGTCACGCATTGTGATGCATCTCCAGAGAGGTGAACTGGGTGAACTCGCCCAGCCAGGCCAGCTTCACCGTTCCCAGCTCCCCGTGACGGTTTTTGGATACGATAACCTCAGAAGTACCCGTCTCCACCGCGGTGGGATCCTCTTTTTCATTTTTATAATACTCGTCCCGATACAAAAACAGCACCTGGTCGGCATCCTGCTCGATGGAGCCGGATTCCCGCAAGTCCGCCAAGGCGGGCCGGTGGTTTGCCTGCTTTTCCGTGGTACGGGCCAGTTGGGCGCATACCATCACGGGAATGTTCAGCTCCTTCGCCATGATCTTGATGCCCCGGGTGATTTCGGTAACCTCCTGCACCCGGTTGTCGATCCGTCCCGGGGATTTCATCAACTGCAGATAATCGATCACGACAAAGGCAACGTCCTTCTGCCGGCGCAGCCTGGCTTTCATCTCCGGCACGGTGATGCTGGCGGTGTCGTCCAGATAAATCGGCGCCTTACAGAGCACGCTGGAGGCCACGGCGATCCGCCCCCATTCATCCGGCGTCAGGTTGCCCACCCGCAGCTTTTTGCTGGATACCCGGGCCTCCGAAGACAGCAGACGGTTCACCATCTGCTCACGGGACATCTCCAGATTGAAAAAGGCCACCGGCCGGTTTTGATTGACAGCCACATTCCGGGCGATGTTCAGCGCGAAACTGGTCTTTCCCATACCCGGGCGGGCTCCCACCACGATCATATCCGACCGGTTCAGACCGGT
>CAKTTT010000110.1 GCA_934615635.1 uncultured Eubacteriales bacterium
GGGTCCGGGCGGTGCGGCGCACGCTGTCTCGGCGGAATTTGGCGCATTCCAGAAAGAGGTCCCGGGTATCCTCCTTGATCTCGCTGTTAAGGCCGCCCATGATGCCCGCCAGGCAGGAGGGCTTCTCCCCGTCGGCGATCACCAGCATATCGCCGGTGAGGGTGTGGTCCCGGCCGTCCAGGGTGGTGATGGCTTCCCCCTCCCGGGCCCGGCGGACGATGATCTCGCCGCCGGCGATATCCCGCATATCAAAGGCGTGCATCGGCTGGCCGGTCTCCAGCATGACGAAATTGGTGATGTCCACAATGTTGCTGATGGGCCGCATACCCGCCGCCTTCAGGCAACGCTTCATCCAATCGGGGGATTCGCCCATCCGGACGTTTTTCACCACCCGGCCGTAGTACCGGGGGCAGAGCTCCGGATCCTCCACCGTGATGCGGATGTGGTCCCGGATATCCCCGCCCTTGACGGTGTAGGCCGGCGCCGGCGGATGGAAGGGCTTTTTCAGCGCCACCGCCGCCTCCCGGGCCACGCCCAGGACGCTTTGGCAATCGGGGCGGTTGGCGGTGATCTTGAAATCGACGATCACGTCGTCCAGTTGCAGCACCTGGCGCATATCGGTGCCCGGCGCCCAGTCGCCCTGGAGAATCAGGATGCCATGCACCTCCGCGCCGGGATAATCGCTTTCCTTGAGGCACAGCTCCTCCCCAGAGCAGAGCATACCGTTGGAGGCGACGCCCCGCAGCTTGCCCTTTTTGATGTGCATCCCGTTGGGAAGTCGGGAATCATGGAGGGCGGCGGGAACCAGCGCGCCCTCGAACACGTTGTCCGCGCCGGTGACGATCTGCACCGGCTCCTGGCCGCCCACGTCGATCTGGCAGATCTGCAGGCGGTCGGCGTCGGGGTGCTTTTCCAGCTTGAGGATGCGCCCCGCCACCACGTTGCTCATAGAGGCGGACAGATCTTCCACGCTCTCCACCTCGAAGCCGCTCATGATCATCTTTTCACAAAGCTCCTCCACGGGAACGTCCACGTCCACATAACGGCGGAGCCAGCTAAGGGAAATTTTCATTATCCATTCGTCCTTTCCGGGAATATCCCATTACTGAAACTGGCCGAGGAACCGCCGGTCGTTTTCAAACAGCAGCCGGATGTCGCTGATCTTATACCGGGTGGTGGTGAGCCGGTCCAGCCCGATGCCGAAGGCGAAGCCGGAATAGATTTCCGGGTCGATGCCGCAGCCCCGCAGCACGTTGGGGTGGACCATGCCCGCGCCTAGGATTTCGATCCAGCCCTCCCCCTTACATACCCGGCAGCCCTTGCCGCCGCAGGCGGCGCAGGTGGCGTCCACCTCGGCGCTGGGCTCGGTGAAGGGGAAGAAGGAGGGGCGGAAGCGCACCTTGGTCTCCGGCCCGTAGATTTCATGGGCGAACTGCTCCAGCACGCCCTTGAGGTCGCACATGGTGACGCCCTTGTCCACCACCAGCCCCTCCACCTGATGGAACACGGGGGAGTGGGTGGCGTCCACCTCGTCGGCGCGGTACACCCGGCCGGGGGCGATGATGCGGATGGGGGGCTTGCGCTGCTCCATGATGCGCACCTGGGCCGCGGAGGTCTGGGTGCGCAGCAGGATGTTGTCGGTGATATAGAAGGTGTCCTGCATATCCCGGGCGGGGTGATCCTGTGGCAGGTTCAGCGCCTCGAAGCAGTAGTGGTCGGTTTCCACCTCCGGGCCGTCCACGATGTCGAAGCCCATGGATTGGAAGATGTCGATCAGATCCGCCAGCACGATGTTCAGGGGATGCAGGCCGCCGGCCTCGGCTTTTTTGCCGGGCAGGGTGATGTCCAGCCGTTCCTCCCGCAGCCGTTTCTCCTTCAGCGCCGCCTGGACGGCGGATTCCCGCTCCTTCAGGGCGGCTTCCAGGGTGGCGCGCAGCTCGTTGACAAGCTGCCCCATCTTGGGACGCTCCTCGGCGGGGAGGGAGCCCATGCCCCGCAGCAGTTCGGTCAGCGGGCCCTTTTTGCCCATAACCCGCACCCGGAAATCCTCCAATTCCTTGGGCAGGGTCAGTTTCTCCAGTTCCTCCAGCGCCTGCCGGCGCAGCGCCTCCAATTTTTCCTTCATAGCCATTCCCTTTCTTTCCAATACATATCCATGAAAAATAAAAAAGCCTTCCTCCCTATAAAAGGGACGAAGACAGCGTCTGCGTGGTACCACCCTGGTTCATGCCGCTCCAAGCGGCATCTCCTGCGACCGGTAACGGGGTCGGCCGTCGCCGCCTACCAGCCCGGGGATTTCCCGCACGTTCAGCGGCGCCGCTCCGGAGTGAACCTCGGCCCTGTCCGTGCGCAGGTTGCTTTCAGCCGGTGACAACCCTCTCTGCCGCGTCGGTTTCAGCGCGTACTTTCTCCATCAGCGCGTTATATATATTTAGGATATCACATCTTTCAAGCGATTGCAAGTCCGAATTTGCGGAGTCCCTCTGAAGAAAAGGGCCGGCGGTGTTTGCAGGCCGTCCGGCGACGCCGGCTGCAAGGGCGCTGGAGCCGCCGGGAAAGCCTTCAGGCGCGCGCCTTGTCGGGCAGGGGGAAGCGGCTGAAAAATTCCACGGAGGAATTCTCCCGGGGGAGTCCGCTGCATAAAATAGATTACAATTCCGTTTTATTTATTGAAACGGACCGTGTTATGCAGTAAAATGGGACCGGCTCCTTCATTTTGTGGGATGAGGGAGGAAAACCCTGCAGAGGCCCGCCGACCGGCGGGTCATCCGGGAAAGGATTTGGAGTGCGTATGTGTGGAATTGTGGGATTTATCGGCCGGAAGCCGGCGGCACCGCTGCTGCTGGAGGGGCTGGCCAAGCTGGAGTATCGCGGCTATGACTCCGCGGGGATCGCGCTGGTAAGCGAAGCGGGGATCGAAATTCATAAGGCGAAGGGACGGCTGCAGATTTTAAGCGACATGATCGGCGGCGGCGAAGGGATGGAGGCCGCCGTGGGCATCGGCCATACCCGTTGGGCCACGCACGGCAAGCCCAGCGATGAAAATTCCCATCCCCACCGCAGCGCCAGCGGCCGCTTCGCGGTGGTACATAACGGGATCATCGAAAACTACGCCGCGCTGAAAAAGCAACTGATGGAGGAGGGCGTGCAGTTCCTGTCCGAAACGGATACGGAGGTGGTGGCGCACCTGATCGAAAAAAACTACCACGGGGATTTTCTGGCCGCCGTGCGGGCCGCCATCGCCCTGCTGGAGGGTTCCTACGCCCTGGGGGTGCTGTGCAGCGAGCATCCGGAGGAGATGATCGCGGTGCGCAACGCCAGCCCCCTGATCGTCGGCTTGTCGCCGGAGGGCAATTTCATCGCGTCGGATATCCCCGCCCTGCTGGCCCATACCCGCCGGATTCTTCAATTGGCGGATCATGAGGTGGTGCGGCTGACGGTGGACGGGGCAGAGGTGTTCGACCGGGCGGGGAATCCGGTGGAAAAGAAGGAGATGATCGTGGACTGGGATGTGTCCAGCGCGGAAAAAGGGGGCTACGCCCATTTCATGATCAAGGAGATCATGGAGCAGCCCCAGGCCCTGTCCGCCACCATCTCTCCCAGAATCGACGCCAGCGGCGGGATCGTGCTGGACGGCATCAGCCTCACCGAGGAGGAGCTGCGCAGGTTCAACCGGCTGTATATCGTCGCCTGCGGCTCCGCCTATCACGCGGGCGTGGTGGGAAAATATGTGCTGGAGAAGCTGGCCCGGATCCCGGTGGAGGTGGATCTGGCGTCGGAGTTCCGCTACCGGGATCCCATTGTGGACGAGAGGACGCTGGTCGTCATCATCAGCCAGTCGGGCGAGACCGCCGATACCCTGGCCGCCCTGCGGGAGGCCAAGCGCCGGGGCGCCCGGGTGCTGTCGGTGGTGAACGTGGTGGGCAGCTCCATCGCCGCCGAAAGCGACGACGTGCTGTATACCTGGGCGGGACCGGAAATCTCGGTGGCCACCACCAAGGCGTATTCCACCCAGCTCACCATGCTGTATATCCTCGCCTTTTACATTGCCCATAAGCTGGGGCATATCGACGATCGCAGCCTGCGGCGGCTGCTCAGCGCCCTGATCCGGCTGCCGGATATGGTGGCGGGCATTCTGCGCCAGGCACCGGAGCTGGCCCAGCTGGCCCAGCGGTACGCCTACCTGGAGCACGCCTATTTCATCGGCCGGAATCTGGATTACGCCGTGGCCCTGGAGGCCTCTCTCAAGCTCAAGGAGATCAGCTATATCCACTCGGAGGCCTACGCCGCCGGGGAGCTCAAGCACGGCACCATCTCTTTGATCGAGGAAGGCACCTTTGTGGTGGCGCTGGCCTGCTGCGACAAGCTGTTTGAAAAAACCATGTCCAACATCAAGGAGGTCAAGGCCCGGGGGGCGGAGGTGCTGATGATCACCACCGAT
Organism: uncultured Eubacteriales bacterium; assembly: GCA_934615635.1. Classification (GTDB taxonomy): domain Bacteria; phylum Bacillota; class Clostridia; order Oscillospirales; family Acutalibacteraceae; genus CAKTXU01. Next base: position 4,442 of record CAKTTT010000110.1, read on the forward strand.
GACAACCGGGATGATCTGCCGGATGTGGATCATGTGATCTACATCCCCAAAACCAATGATCTGCTCATGCCCTCCCTGGAGGTGGTGCCCATGCAGTTGCTGGGCTATTATATCGCTCTGGCCCGGAAATGCGACATCGACAAGCCCCGTAACCTGGCGAAAAGCGTCACGGTGGAATAAAAGGCAGGCCTTGCTGAAAAAGCGGCGTCGGAATGGAAGCATTTTGACGCCGCTCCTCTTTACCCGCCCTGATGTTTTATGGTATACTATAGAAAACCCGGAGGGTTTTCTAAACAAAAATGCTGTCGCTGCGAGGCAGCTCCCGGTGCTGGCGCACCAACGCATTTTTGCGGTCTCTGCGTATCTTCATGGTATAATGGACACAGCCCATAAAGGGATAATGTCGGAATTTAGCGGCTGTGTCTTCGCGTTTGCCCCTTGTGCAAACGCCCGGCCCGGGTGGTTGTATCGGCACAGCCCCCGATGGGAGGGTGTCGGATTGCCCCCAGCAGTGTCGGACTTGTGTGGTATAATAAAGAGACATGGAAAGGGCGGCGGGTTTTCCCTGCCGTATCCCGCGTTTTACCGCCGGACGCCCCGTCGCGCGAATCCGGAATGGCGGCGGGCGGCGGAGAGATGAGAAACCGGATGTTCAGCGTTCAAAAGAGCAGAAAGAAGGTAGGATATGGGATTGTTTGATTTTGTCCGCAGCCAGATGATCGAGGTCATCGAAGCCACCGATTTTTCACAGGATACCATCGTTTTTCAGTTCCCCGTCCAAGGGAACGAGATCAAGATGGGGGCGCAGCTCATCGTTCGGGAGGGACAGGCGGCGGTGTTCCTCAACGAGGGGGTCATCGCCGATGTGTTCGGCCCCGGCCGGTACACCCTGATGACCGAAAACCTCCCGCTGCTCACCAAGCTGAAATCCTGGGAATACGGCTTCAATTCCCCTTTTAAGGCGGAGGTGTTTTTCGTCAGCACCCGGCTGTTCACCAACCAGAAATGGGGCACCCAGAAGCCCATCCTCATGCGGGATGCGGAATTCGGCCTGGTGCGGATGTCCGCTTTCGGCATCTTTTCCTTCCGGGTGACCCGGCCGGAGGTGTTCCTGCGGGAAATTTTCGGCACCCTGCCCACCTATACCACCCGGGATATCGTAGGCTACCTGCGGCGGATGGTGGTTTCCCGGCTGGCGGATGTCATCGGCGAGCTGCAGACGCCGATCATCGATCTGGTGAGCAGCTACGACGAGCTGGGGGAGGCGGGACGCACCCGTATGCAGCCCTCCTTCGAGGCCATCGGCCTCTCCCTCCAGCAGTTGATCATCGAGAGCATCTCTCTGCCCGAGGAGGTGGAGAAGGTCATCGATAAGCGCACCTCCATGGGGGTGCTGGGGGATTTGGGGCAATATACCCGCTATCAGTCTGCGGAAGCCATCCGGGACGCCGCGCGCAACCCCGGAGGCATCGCGGGGGTGGGGGTAGGACTGGGGGCGGGCGCCCAGGTGGGCCGCGCCTTCGCCGATGCCGTCGGCGGGCAGGCCGCTCCCGCGGGTGAATCCCTTCGCTGCGCGAACTGCGGCGCCGCCGTGGACAAGAGCGCAAAATTCTGCCCGGAGTGCGGAAAGAATCCCCGCTTTACGGGCGTACCCTGTCCCAAATGCGGGAAAGAGGTCCAGGCGGGCGCCAAGTTCTGTCCGGAGTGCGGCGCGGCCCTGCGGATGGTGTGCAAAAACTGCGGGGCGGAAGGCAGCGGCAAGTTCTGCGCCGAGTGCGGCGCGCCGCTGGGTGAGTGATATCCATGGAAGATACGCATAAAAAAATCGACGCCAGCGTGTTTCCCTGCCAGGGCTGCGGCGGGCAGATGCGCTTCGATCCCGATACCCAGGGGATGAAATGCGACCATTGCGGCCGGGTGGACCCGGTGGAGATTCAGTGGACGCAGGCGCCCGAATACCTATATAATCCGGCCACCGACGAATACACCGCGCCGGACTGGGAGACGGTGGGGAAGCGGACGGTAAGCTGCAGGAACTGCGGCGCCCAAACGGTGATCTCCGCCGACGAGATGACGGCGGAATGCCCTTTTTGCGGCAGCCGCTATGTGGTGGACAGCGCGGCGGTGGGCATCGGCATACTGCCGGAAAGCCTCATGCCCTTCCGGGTGTCGAAGGACCGGGCCCAGTCCCTTTTCCGGGATTGGGTGAAGCGCCGGTTCTGGGCGCCGGGAAAATTCAAAAAGGGCCGCGCGGCGGCGGAGCATCTCCAGGGCGTTTATCTGCCCTTCTGGACCTTCGACGCGGATCTGACCACCGATTACGCCGGGGAGGGCGGGAAGGATTACACCGTCACCCGGACCCGGATCGTCAACGGCAAGCCCCAGACCTATACCGAAACCCATACCCGCTGGTATCCCATTTCCGGCCGGGATCAACTGAATTTTGACGACTTTCCCGTCTGCGCCACCCGCACGCTGGATCAGCAGCTCATCCGGCGGCTGGGCAGCTATTCCATGAAGGTTCTCAGCCGGTATTCCCCCGCCTTTTTGGCCGGGTTTTCCGCCGAGCGGTACAACGTGGGATTGGGAGAGGGCTGGGCCGGCGCCGCCCCCTCCATGCAGGCGGATATGGAAAGCCGTATTCGCAGCGCCCGGGGATTCGACCATTACCGGCGCATGGAATACGACCATCAGTTTTACAATGTGCGATTCAAGCACATCCTGCTGCCGGTGTGGATATTTTCCTCCCGCTACGGCAAGCGGGTCTATCGGTTCATGATCAACGGGGAAACCGGCGCAGTGGCCGGCAGCGCGCCGGTCAGCCCCTTCAAGGTGCTGGCGGCGGTGGGCATCGGCCTCGCGGTTTTGCTGCTGCTGTTCCTTTTGGTCTACCGGCTATAATTTCAGGAGAGGCGTCCCCCTTCGGCGGCTGCGATTGCCGGAGGGGGTGGAATTTGTCCCATGATGATACTATCCGTACATAATCTGACGAAATATTTTGGAGAGCGCGCCTTGTTTTCCGGCCTGTCCTTCGATGTGGGGGAGCGGGACAAAATCGGCCTGGTAGGGGACAACGGCTGCGGCAAGACCACCCTGTTCAAGCTGCTGACCCGGGAACTCCCCGCCGACGGTGGGGAGGCGGTGCGGTCGAAGGAGGCCCGGATCGGCTACATGGAGCAGCACGCCTGCGCCGATCCCTCCCGCACCCTGTGGGATGAGGTGGAGAGCGTGTTCGCGCCGGTGGCCGCCATGGAACGGGAGCTGGAATCGGTGCGCAGGAAGCTGGAGGAAGGGCCCTCCGCCGCCCTGATCGACCGGCAGCACACCTTGCAGGAGCGGTTTGAGGCGGCGGGAGGCCTGTATTACAAAAGCCGGGTGCGCTCCACCCTTTTGGGGCTGGGCTTTCCCGAGACGGCTTTCGGGCAGCCGGTGGCCACCCTCAGCGGCGGGCAGCGGTCCAAGGCCGCCATGGGACGGCTGCTGCTGTCGGAAAGCAATCTGCTGCTGCTGGACGAGCCCACCAACCACCTGGATATCCCTTCGGTGGAGTGGCTGGAGGAGTTTCTGCGGGGG